>WRLJ01000182.1 GCA_009777685.1 Oscillospiraceae bacterium
CGGCGGCGCCAGCTGTACGCCGGCAGCGTGATCGACTTCAACCTCTCCGACGAGGTATTCGCCGACGATTTCGACCGCTACCTGCGCGACGAGATCAGCCTGGACACGCTGATCCGGGAAGCGGGGCGCAAGCTGGCGATGTATCGGGGGGAGTAGGAGGAACCCCCCAGGACAAACGCAGGAACGCCATATAGCAGTAAATTCTCTGTAGGGGACGCAGCCCTCTGCGTCCCGCAAAATGTCCCCAACGCACCCGGCGCGGGAAACAGCGGACGTTTTGGGAAACGGACGGACGCACACAGTGCGTCCCTACAGGGCATGAGGGAAACCCCGAAAACCCCCGTAGGGGCGGCAATCTGCCGCCCGTGGTTGCCGATGGATTGATGATTGGGAAAGGAGCAGTATACTATGCGAAACCGATTCATTTCCGTTTTCCTGCCGTACATGGCCGTCTTTCTTGTGCTGAGTGCCTGTACAACCTCCGGCATTCCCGCGGCGGATACAGAACCGGATGCGGGTGTTTCCCTGGCTCCGGAGACACGCCCGCCGACGGGGGAGGATTCCGGCGCACCGCCGCCGGAGCCCCTCGCTTCAGACGCTCCCGGCCTGTCGTCCGAGGTCTTTTTGAAAGGAGAATTTGAGCTTCGCGGCCCGGAGGAATTTATCGCCGAACGGGCCCGGATCGACATCGGAAATGAGAGCAGCCCGCTTGTTTTGGAACTCGGATGGCTCCCCGCGGCGGACATTTCGCCGCCGGATGAAGAGCGTGATTTTTTCGTCCATATCCTCTCAGTGAACGGGACCGCGGCGGACCCTGTATTGGCCGAACCCGCAACCGAAGGAGAGGACGCCTGTTTCTTCTACCATATCCAAGAGGCTCTGGCCCTGGATTTGAACGGGGACGGGCAAAAGGAGCTGGTGCTGTACTTCCCGATCGGCCTCAACGGCGGCAACGGCGGAGGCTATATTTCGGTCTTTGCCTACAAAGATGGACGGTTTGAGCGTTTGCCGGTTCCGCGATATCTGTATGGCAATCAGGATATACGCATCGAATGGTTTGAGGAAAAGAGCCTGCGCATATCCTGTGACGACCCGGTTTTCCAGTTCACCGCCGATTTTATAGAATTGCCGTATGAAGGGATGCAAAACTACGGAGACGAGGGCAATTGGGCAGACCCGGTCTATGGCTGGAAGGTCATCGGGGATCGCCTGGAGCTTTACCAGCTTTTGTGTATCGGCGCGTACCACGCCGGCGTGGGCGATTTTATCACCGCAATTCGCTGGGCGGAGAACGGGGATTATCTCGTAGATGTCCGCTTTGAACCCTACAACTGAAGGGCTGGGCACCCGCCCCCGCCCTCTCTCAATTGTACAAAACTCAAAAATGACTGGAGGACAACCCCCATGAAAAAAATCACCCTGCTTCTAACCGCCCTAATCCTGCTGACCGCCTGCCAGGGGCAAACGCCCTCCGCGCCGCCGCCTGCCGGGGATTGGGCGGACGCCTTCGCGGCGGTCCTGACGGAAGACGGTCATTGGGCCGGAGTAACCCTCCTGGACATCGACGGCGACGGGATTCCCGAAGCCGTGGTATGGGCAGATACCGTTTCCGCCTCAGGCCATGCCGGATATATATACGGTTATGAAAACGGCGGGTGCGCGGTTTGGTACGACAGCGGCGAACCCTTTGCCAAGCCTTTTGACCGCGTATATGTTCTGCGTGACGGAGACACGCTCAGATGCGCCGCCGCGGAACGGGATATCGGGATCGCGTTTTCCCGGCTCAGCGTGTACGAATTGGCCAAGACTACAAATGACTCGGGCCAAACGCGAATCGTCCTGTATACCGTTTCCGAGACATCCCTCTCGTACCGGCCGGATCATGACGGCGGGGACAGCCTGGCCGGAGAAATCGAGGCGGTCTTGCTGGCGCAGCAGGCGCTGTATGAAAAGACACTTTCCCGGCTGGGAGAAGAAGCCGAAAACCCAAGGATTTTGAACGTCAGTCTGCGCGAGGGCGGATATACGGCGGAGCAGATGGCGGAGAAACTGCGGGAATGGGGGGGATTGAGATGAAAATTCGTATTTCCTGGAACCGAAAGTGCATCCTGTGCCTGCTGCCGAGCCTGGCGGGCATCGCGGCCTTTTTCGCGGCGCCCTACGTCCGCGTGCTGTATTATTCGCTGATTGACAACCAGTTCCGGCGGAATTTCGCGGGCTTGTCCAACTACATACAGACATGGCGCAATGAGTATTTTCAGCTGGCCCTGAGAAACAGCCTGATGCTGATGGTCCTGGCCGTACCCGCGCTGATGGTCCTGGCCCTGCTGGTTTCGCTCGGCTTATCGTACGGCGTTGGGCGGCTGCGGGCCCTGCGGACCGCGTTTGTGCTGCCGATGGTCATCCCCACCGCCAGCGCGGCGCTGGTCTGGCAGGTGTTTTTTTCCGGCTGGGACAATGTCCTGCCGGTTTACCTGTTGTTTATCTGGAAGAACATCGGCATCTGCGTCGTCTTGATGACGGCGGCGTTTGCCTGCATTGACAGGGGGATATTTGAGGCGGCGCGGATGGACGGGGCTTCCGCGTGGCCGCTGTATACGAAAATCGTCATCCCGATGGCCCTGCCGGCGGTGCTGTTTTCCGCCTTGCTCTCGATTGTCAACAGCTTCAGGGTGTTCAAGGAGGCGTATCTGTATTACGGGGGAACCAACTATCCGCCCAACCATGCCTATACCTTGCAGTATTACATGAACAACAACTTCCTCAAGCTGGATTACCAAAGCCTTTCCGCCGGCGCGGTGATGACCTCCGTTCTGGTCTTCCTCATCGTGATGGGCGGCTTGGCCTTGCAAAGGAGGGTTGACCCTTGAAACGGGTGATGCTGATCCTGTCGGCCGCGATATTCTTCGCGCCGCTCGCCGTCACCGGCGGGCTGTCGTTCCTCGGCGCGGAGAACACGGCGACGCTGCAAAATTATGACGACCTGCTGTTTAACTGCTTTATTTTCTATCCGATGTTCTGGAACTCGGTGCTGTACGCATCCGTGATTACGCTGGCGCAGTTTTTGGTCGTCATCCCCTGCGCGTTCGGGTTTGCCCAGGCGAAGTTCAAGGGCAAGGGGGCGCTCTTTGTGTTTTACATCATCCTGATGATGATGCCCCTGCAAGTGACGATTCTGCCCCATTACATCGGCCTGCGCGACATGGGCCTGATCGGCACGCGGCTCGGGATCATTCTGCCGGCGGTCTTCTCTCCGTTCGGGGTTGTGGTCATGCGGCAATATATGAAGGGGATGGAGCAGTCGGCCATTGAAGCGATGCGCCTGGAAACCAACTCGATCATACGGGTGATTGTCCACACGGTTCTCCCGCAGATTCAGGTCTGCGTGCTGGCTGTGGGGCTGTTTGTTTTCGCGGACAGCTGGAACATGTTGGAGCAGCCGCTCTTGTTTTTGAACCGCGAAGCCCTCCAAACGCTCCCGGTTTTTCTTTCCGGGGCCGGGCAGTATGAGGGCGGCGTCCTGTTCCCGGCGGCGGTGCTGTTTATGATTCCGGTATGGCTGCTGTACGGCTTTTTCAGTGAAAATCTGGAGAAAGGGCTTACCTTGGGTGATGTGTCATGAAAACAAAGCTGCGGATATTGGCGGGGATCACGCTGCTGTTTTTTCTCTCGATGGCGGCGCTTACCTTCACGGCGAGGGGCGTCCATGCCTCACGCCTGCCGCGGGTGACCGCGAGGCGGCTGACGCGGGAGAGCTTTTCGGTGATCCTGGACGGCCGTTTGGTGCAGTACCGGCAGACCGCGATTCCCAAGGAGCTGTTGAACGCGGGCGATATCTTTGTCCTCGCGCCCCGCGCCGTCAACGGGGAAACGCGCGACTTTGCCCGGAAGGTGCGGATAGAAACGGGCCTGGAAATTGAGGGGTTTTATGAAGTCGTCCGGGGGATTTCCGGCCACGAGCTTGTGATCTTTCACAGCGACCGGCCGATCACCGACGGAGAGGAGGTGCGAATGGCGGAGGGTTGAGCGCGGATGGGCGCAAAAATAAGAAATATTCTGCCAAATCATCTGAGGCTTTCCCTTCCCCGTGTGTTATAATAGACTTCCCCGCAAAACCCCCGCAGGGGCGACCGTCCCCGGCCGCCCGTGTTTGCCCATGCGCCGCGTTTGCCCGGGCCGCACATCGCCGTAGGGCGCGACGACCCCGGCGCGCCGCACACGCGCGGACACGGCACGCCGTGTCCGGGGGATTGCCGGAAACCCCTGTTTTCGTCATTGCGGGCTTGCCCCGCAATCCCCCCAGATAACGATTCCCCGGGAGATTGCGGGTCAAGCCCGCAATGACGGTCGTAGGGGACGCGGCCCTCCGCGTCCCGCAAAACACCCCCAACGCACCCGGCGCGGGAAACAGCGGACGCACACAGTGCGTCCCTACAGGGCATGG
>WRLJ01000183.1 GCA_009777685.1 Oscillospiraceae bacterium
CGGCTCGGCCTGGGGCGCGTGGTCCACCAGCGGCTCAGGCGGCTGGGAAAGCTACTCCTCCAGCGCGACGGTAAACGACACACCGCTGCATTTTATCAATACCTACACGGCTGACGCCGTCACCCCGCAGTTCCATATCCGCAAAACAGCCTCAGGCGCGGTGCCGGCGAGCTGGTCGGCGACCTTCTCGCTGTTTAGCGCGACCTATACCAACGATTCCACATGGACAAAAAGCCCGACGGCAACCACGACGCAAGCCGTTTCCAACAGCACGCCCAACGCGACCTTCTCCGTGGGGCCTTACAGCTCAACAGCCGGCAGCCCGCACTATTTCATCGTCGAGGAAACCGCGGCAAGCCCAGCGGCCTCGGTGAACAGGCAGTATCTGCTGCGCGTGACCATTTCGGGCACGAACCCGCTGCAATCGGCCATCGCGTATAAATACAGGGAATGGAACGGCTCGGCCTGGGGCGCGTGGTCCACCAGCGGCTCAGGCGGCTGGGAAAGCTACTCCTCCAGCGCGACGGTAAACGACACACCGCTGCATTTTATCAATACCTACATTCCGCCCACCGGCGACCTGACAATCAGCAAGGAGGTCTTTGGGGATCCGGCGGAGATTGACGACAACACGACCTTCTTCGACATCCGGGTTAAAATCGGCGGCCTGTACATGACGGCCAACGCCGACAACGAATACACGGGCGCCGACGAAAGCGGCTCGGTCTTCCAGGTCAGCGTCAATGCGTCCGTGACGATCACGAATATCCCGATAGACACGGTCTGCGTGGTGGAGGAGGTCCCCGGCAGCGGGGACGTGTACGGATGGAGAAAAGAGGTCTCATACAGCCCCTCCGCCACGGTGACGATCGTCAGCGGCACGGCGATGGCGGTGACCGTGAACAACCTCTACGCCCAGCCCCACGCCACGGGCGACTTCTTCCTCATCGTGCACAAATACCTGGAGGGCTGGTCAGACCCCACGGATGGCCTGGACTTTAAATTCAACCTGACAGAGATGGTGAAAAACCCGGACAATACATATTCTGTCAAGCAGCCGGGCGGCCACAGCGGTACGATCACCATTCTCGGCGAAAACATGGCTCCCGTCGACGGAATCCCCCGGGGTATGTACAGCTTTGAGCTGCCCGAATACGGCCTGCCGCCCTCCGGGGAAACCGACTATTACTACTACAGCGTCAACGAGGATTCCGAAAACCCCTTCCCGGGCTGGCTGTATGACGAAAACGAGTATATTGTCACCGTCAGCGTCGTGTACGACGCGCAGGAGAACGCGATTGTCATCAGCGTCACCTACCCCGACGGCAAGGAGCAGCTGAGCTTCAGCAACACCTACGCCGGCCCCCGCTTCCCCGAGGTGGGCGGCATCGGCAAAAACGCGGTCATCGCCGCCGGAACGGCGATCGTCCTCACGGCATCCACGCTCCTCGGGGGAACCTGGATCTATGGGAAAAAACACAAGCGCAGAAAATTGCTGGTCCGGTAAGAATTCGCGGATATTCGTTTATCCCCCGCATTTCGCAAAAAAAATATAAAATATATAAGCAATGAAAGAAGGAGCAAAGATCATGAAAAAGAGCAAAATCCTGGCAAGCATCCTGGCAGTGGTCATGATACTGTCCATCGCCCTGCCCCTGACCGCGTTCGCTGAGATCCTGTCCACAAACGATCAGCTCGCGCGGAGCGACGCCACCATCACTGTTACCTCGCCCAAAAACCTGGTCATCGCCTATACGGACTTCACGGCGCTCCGGTTATTTAACGTAACCGTCAGCACCGACGGCCAGGAAACCAGCGCGGACTGGAGAGACAGAAACTACGCGTACACCCCCGCGCCCGGCCTGCAGAACTTCCTGGACTGGGCCAACACGAACTCCAACCCCAACCGCACAATACCCTACGGCGCCACCCCGAAGGAATTCCGGCTCTTTCTTGAAAGCCTGATCGACCCCAGCAACCAGAACCCCGGCGGCGTATCCGTTGAAGTGCCCGAGGGGAATGTACAGGACATCACCGCGTCCGGCTACATTTACGGCGCGGATCTCTCCTACGGCGCCGTTATGCTTGAGCTGACCAGGGACCTGGAAAACTTTCAGAACAGCGGCGGCGTGACGCAAAAATTCACCTCGTATATCGCGGCGCAGACGGTTGCCGGCCATGAAGTGAAGTTTACCGGGCTTCCCTACGGGTACTATATGGTCATCGGCAAGGGCTTGTCGGACGTTCCCGAGGATCATAGCAAAAAAGTGAAGGCGCACAGCGCCCTTGTCACTGTTGACTACATAGACAAAAACGCTGAAATCCGGCTCAAGGCCGACGCGCCCACCATCGACAAATGGGTCAAAAATGACAACGATCACGAGGAAAACACATACCTGGATTGGCAAAAGTGGGCGGACTATGACATCAGCGACACCATACCCTTCGAGCACCGTACCTTCGCGCCCAACATGTTCGGCTACGACTGCTATGAGTTTATCGTCCACGACGTGATGAGCAAGGGCCTGACCTTCCTGCCCAACAGCGTTCAGATCAATATAGCCACAGGTACGCACGGAACCGCGAAAACGCTTACCGGCTACATCACCGAAGGCGTGAATACCGGCGCCAACCGCACCAACGACCCTGGGGACAGCGACTATATCGTGACGGCAGTCGCCATCACATCGGCAAATTACGATGAGCTGGAGGAGAAGCTGAATCTGGAACCCACTGATATCGGCGGCACCTACATCCGCATCCGGTTCAACCCGTTGACGTTTAAAGATTTTAACAACGAAACCAGCGCTGATTTAGGCTCAGTGCCCATCACCATCCAATACAGCGCCGTTCTCAATGAGAAGGCCGTGATCAGCGAGCAGGGCAATCCCCAGGGCAACCCCAACCGGGTGTTCCTGGAATACAGCAATAATCCCTATGCGACCGGCAGCGGCGAAAATTATCCGGACGACGAGGACGAGGATGGCGAAACCGGCGAGACCCCCGAGGACGAAGTCTTTGTCTACACCTATCAGATCGACATTTTCAAGTACACCAACGATGTATGGGAACCCGATGTGGAGCACAGGGACGCTGAGAACTTTATCGAAGGTGAATTTTCTGATAACGGCACGGCGCGGTTGGCTCTGGCCGGCGCGCGGTTCGAGCTGCACAAGAACAGCCCTACAGGAACAAAAGTGGAGTTCCGTTATAACGGGATAAGCGCCGGCGGAATCAACGCGTTCAACAAAGAGGCTGCCGGTACGGCCTCCTACATGGTCAACGACGAGAAGCTTGCTTTGCCCATCACAAACCTGAACCAGTCTCCGTTGGCGACCGTCACGACGACGACCACCGTTCTTGAATCCCCGGAATCCGGTAAAATCAATGTTTACGGCCTGGACCACGGCGTATACTACCTCGTTGAGATTGAGGCCCCCGCCGGGTTCCATAAGCTGGAGGCGCCGATCAAAATAACGGTCGGCAGAACAATAGAAGCGGCTTCGACCTCCCTGTATGACCGGTTCATCGGAAACTACAAGGTCTCCTGGATGTATCAGCCCCACGGCAGGTCCCCGGTGGAAAGCGGCGATACCGTCAGCTGCATCGACGTGCTGAACCTGACGGGCCCCAGGCTCCCCGGCACGGGCGGCATCGGCACCACCATCGTTATCATTGCCGGTATCCTCATCATCGCCTTCTTTGCCGCCGCCATTGTCGCCAGCATTGTTGTCTACAGAAAAAGGCGCGTCCTGAATGCCCTGAAATAAGAAGTATAAGCTATGAAAAAACTTGCGATTATCCTGTCGCTGTTGACACTGGGCCTTTTCATCGGGGTCTGTGTGCTGCTGTATCCCGCGTTCAGCGATTATGTCAATTCCAAAAGCCAGTCGCGGGTGGTCGCGCGGTATGTTGATGACATTGCGGGTATGGACGATTCCAAAAAGCAGGCCATGCTGGCGGCGGCGCGGGACTACAACCAGAGGCTGCTCTATAGCGAAAACCGTTTCAGGCCTGCGGATCAGGATGCAGCGGCCTACAAGCAGCTGCTCAACACCGGCCGCGGTGTCATGGGGATCCTGGCCATCGACAAGATCAACGTCAAGCTGGCGATCTACCACGGGACCGACGAGGGCAATCTGCAGGTCGGCCTGGGGCACATGCAGGGTACGTCCCTGCCCGTGGGCGGGCCCGGAACCCACGCGTGCATCACGGGGCACCGCGGCTTACCCTCATCGACGCTGCTGTCCGACCTGGACAGATTGACGGAGGGCGACAGCTTCGTGATCTATGTCATGGGCGAGACGCTGACCTACCGGGTTGACCAGATCCAGACCGTGGAGCCCCAGGAGGTACAGTCCCTGGGCATTGACCCGGACATGGACTACTGCACCCTGGTGACCTGCACGCCCTATGGGGTGAACTCCCACAGGCTGCTGGTGC
>WRLJ01000184.1 GCA_009777685.1 Oscillospiraceae bacterium
CAAACCTCTGTAAATATGGGCGGTTGCGGGGGTTGTTCGTGGCGTGTGCGGAACTTTGTCAATCCTCAGTCGGCTTCGCCGACAGCTCCTTTAGGAAAGGAGCCTTAGGGCGCGTAAGCCTCCTTTCGTAAAGGAGGTGGCACGCCGCCAGGCGTGACGGAGGATTTTAGGGCGGGGTACGGGTTGGGGGAGGCCGCACACCGCCGCGTCCGCCCCAACCACACAAACCGTAGGGCGCGACGCCCCCGGCGCGCCCTACGGACCCTTTACCGCGTCAAAAGGTTATAGATCATCTGGGCGGTCTGGGCTCTGTCGGCGGGGGTGGCGGGGAGGAGGTTGCCGCCGTCGCCGCCCTCCATCACGCCGGAGCGGAGCAGATAGCCGATGGCGTCCGCCAGATACGGGCTGACCTCCTCCGCGTCGGGGAAGTCGGGCAGGTCTTTGCCGTCCTCGCGTTCCTCCGGCAGCTCGCCGAGGTTGCTGAGGATATTGTACAGCAACGCGAACATTTCCTGTCTGGTGATCGTGCGTTCCGGCGCGAAGATGTCGCCGCCCGCTCCGGCCACGATCCCGAGCTTTTTCGCCGTGGCGAGGTGGAGAGCATAGGGCGCGTCCGCGTCCACGTCGGAGAAGTTGTCCGCGGCCGTCTCGTCCAGGGCGACGCCGTAGGCGTTCATCAGCATCGCGGTGAACTCGCCGCGCGTGGCGGCCCGGCCCGGCTCGAACAGGGTTCCCGTTAAGCCCGCGATGTACCCCCGCGCGGCGGCGAACTCCACGGCGTCCTTGGCCCAGCCGGAGGGGATGTCGGTGTAGGGAATGGGATTATAGGCGATGACATAGCGCGAGAAGTGGGTGGTGGTGAACACCACCGCTTTCCGCTCCGCGTCGTAGTAGCCCCGCATGATATCCAGCGTCCCCGCCGCGCCCAGATAGTACACAACGATGGCGTTGGGATTCTCCTCCTCGCCGAGGGTGTAGGGCAGGGTGACGGTGACAGCGCCGCCGAACCGGGATATCGGGCGGTCATTGGCGTCGGTGACGGTAAACTCATAGACCGGGCGGTCGGCGATGGCCTCGGCGATCTCCGGAGCCAGCTCCGCGTCTTCCAGCAGCTCCCCGGCGTCCAGGGCTTTCATAGAGACGGTGACGCTGCCGCCGGTGGCGTCGGAAATCATCCGCCCCGCCGCTTCCGGGCTGAAGACGACGCTTCCCAGCTCCTCGCCGTCCCCGTCCTTAAACTCGATCTCAAGAGCCATTCTTTCCTGCCGGATCTCGTTGAGCTGGTTGTTGGTCAGGGTAGCGGAGCCGTCCTCGTCGGCTTCGACGGTGACGATGGGGGGTGCGGGTGTGGGCGGAGGCTCGGAAGTGGGCGGGGGAGTAACTGGAGGCGGGTCAGTAGCTGGCGGCTCTGTGACAGGCGGCTCTGTGACGGGCGGCTCTGTGACGGGCGGCTGCTCTGGGGTATACTGCGCCGTCACCGTCAGGTTCTCCGTCACATTGGCAAAGGCTTTGTCCCAGCCGGAGAAGGTATAGCCCGTCCGGGTGGGGCTCGCCGGCGCGGCCGCGGCTGTGCCGGGGACGACGACCTGCGTTTTAAGGGTCGCGCCGTCGTGGTCCTTAAAGGTAACGGTGTAGACGTTTTGGGGGTGGAAAGTGTAGCTGGAATCGTCCCATGTACCATTGAAGCCGATTACCTTATCCTCGGAAATCATGTAGTTCCCGGAACAGTCAAGCTGTATCAGCTCGGTATTGCTGCTGATGTCCAGCTCGGTCAGTTGATTGTTGCTCACAGAAAGCTCTGTCAGCGCGGTGAAATACTCAATGCCCGTTAGGTCGGCAATGTTTAGGTCATTTACATCAAGGTTTGTAATCCCCTCCACATCCGCCGAGGTAATCACATACCCGTCCGGCTTGTCGAGGATTTCCAGCACCGCCGCGTAGAAATTCGGGTCGGGAATGTTGATCTCTACGGGCGGCAGGATATCGATCACAACGCCCAGCGCAGCGGCGACGTCACTTAGGCTAATATAGATAGACCCCTCAGATCCGTAGACTTCGACAAGGATTTCGTCTCCATCCAAATAAACCTTTATATTAGGGTAGTGGGTGAACAGCACAGACGGGCCGGAAGTGAACGAACCAGCGATCTGAACCTTGCCGACAGCGTCTCCGCTTGTCGTCCTCACCGCTTGCACCGCTCCGTCCCAGGATACGTGCAGTCCCAAGACGCGGGCGATGTCACCTGGTCTAAGAAAAAATGTCCTATCCCCACGGACGTAGAGGTCTACGGTGATCTCCTGACCATCCACGATTATTTTCGCATCGGGATATAGAGCACCGAAGGCGTCGACGTCGACGGTGTAGACGCCACGGGGGTCAAATCGGAAAATCGTGGTGACCGTTGGATTCAACCCGATCACCTTATCCTCAGAAATCATGTAGTTCCAGCCACAGTTAAGGTATTCCAGCACGGGGTTGTGGCTCACGTCCAGCTCCGTCAGTTGATTGTTGTACACATTGAGGTATTCCAGCGCGGGATTGTGGCTCACGTCCAGTTCCGTCAGTTGATTGTTGTACACGCTGAGGTATTCCAGCGCGGGATTGTGGCTCACGTCCAGTTCCGTCAGTTGATTGTTGTACACGCTGAGGCTTGTCAGTGCGGGACTGTTGCTCACATCCAGTTCCGTCAGTTGACTGTTGCCCACACTGAGGTATTCCAGCGCGGGATTGTTGCTGGCATTCAGCACCGTCAGTTGATTGTTGTACACATTGAGGTATTCCAGCGCGGTGTTGTTGCTCACGTCCAGCTCCGTCAGTTGATTGTTGTACACGCTGAGGCTTGTCAGTGCGGGATTGTGGCTCACGTCCAGCTCCGTCAGTTGGTTGCTGTACACACTGAGGTATTCCAGCGCGGGATTGTGGCTCACGTCCAGTTCCGTCAGTCGACTGTAGGCTACAGAAAGGTGTGTCAACTCGGGACTGTTGCTCACATCCAGTTCTGTCAGTTGACTGTTGCCCACACTGAGGTATTCCAGCGCGGGATTGTTGCTGGCATTCAGCACCGTCAGTTGATTGTTGTACACAGTGAGGTATTCCAGCGCGGTGTTGTTGCTCACGTCCAGCTCCGTCAGTTGACTGTAGAATACATAAAGGCGTGTCAGCGCGGTGAAATACTCAATACCCGTTAGGTTGGCAATGTCATCTACTATGGTAAGGGATGTAATCCCCTCCAGATCCGCCGGGGCAATCACGTACCCGGCCGGCTTGCGGATGATTAGCAGCGTCAGCCCGTAGAAAATCGGGTCGGGGATAATGCTGCCGGCGGGGGGCAGGCCGTCGATCGCAAGACCCAGCGCGTCCGCGAGGTCACGCAGGCCAAGATATATATTCCCATTAATGCCATAGGCGTCTACGGGGATTTCGTCTCCGTCCAAAGTAACCTTTACATTAGGGTAGTAGGTGGCCGACACAGACGGGCCGGAGGCGAACGGACCGGCAAGCCGAACATTTTCGACGGTCTCCTTTGTTGTCAGCACCGCCGTTCCGTTTTCCCAGCCGGGGTTCAGACCCAGGGCACGGGCGATGTCACCTAGGCTAAGAAGAAATGTCCCATTCTCAAGGGCGTAGAAATTTACGTCGACTTCCTGGCCATCCACGCTTATTTTCGCATCGGGATACGGGAAGGCCTCCGTAACCAGCGTATCGTCTGACGCCAAACTCGCCGGTACAAGCGCCACCAGCAATACCGCCGCCAGCGCCAAGGTCAAAATTCGCTTTTTCATGTTTTTCCCTCTCTCAAACTATTTTCCGGCACAACTACAGGGCCGGCCCGGGAGCCAACCTGTCCGATGGTTTCGCGCACAAATAAAGCGCACACCGAAGGTGGAAGCGGCCTAACGCCGCCGTTACCTTACGACATGCGCGACAAGTCGCGGACTGACCGTTCCGGAAAACCACAAATCCCCGCTTGAAAAGAAGGGGGGGAGAGAGTATAATGATTCTACTCTCGCGGCGCCGGAAACGGTTGCGTAAGGTGGTGTACTCACCTTCGCAGGGCCTTGGTGTTACTAGCACCAAAGTCTGCCGCGGGGGCTCTTTTTGCGCGTTTGGCACAAGCCGGCTCCCGAACGAAATCATCATACCGCGTTCGGCAGGATTTGTCAAGGGGGAATTTTCTGAACGCCCAAGTCCTCCCTCCGGCCGCCTATCGGCGGCCACCTCCCTCTGGGAGGGAGGCAAGGGGTTTTCTCAAAAATTCCGGGTTCGTTCTTGCCCTCCTCCCAGAGGAGGGTGCCGCCCGCAGGGCGGCGGGAGGAGGATTTGGGGGTTCGCACAAACCGTAGGACATGTCATTGCGGGCGTGACCCGCAATCCCCCCGATTAGCGAGGTGCCCCCCGGGGG
>WRLJ01000185.1 GCA_009777685.1 Oscillospiraceae bacterium
ACGTCGCGTTCGTTGACGCGGGCCGGAACCACACATTTATCATCAAAACGGACGCCTCCCTCTGGGTATGGGGCGAAAACTCCGACGGCCAGCTTGGTCTGGGCGACTATAACGATCGGATCACGCCGGTCAAATCGCGCGATAATGTAACGCTTGTCTCCGCCGGAAGCCGCCACTCCATCGTCGTGGCCGGAGACTCCAGCTTATGGGCGTCCGGCTTCAACGCCTTTGGCCGTCTCTGTGATTCCACGGTCAACAACACAAACCGCCTGGTGCGGTCCATGGCAGGCAGCCGGGCGGAAGCGCGGCGGCCCTTTGCCGTCAAAAGACCCGGAACGGGCCTCTCCGCTTGGGCCGCGCCCAAGGTAAACACCCTCTCCGGGGCGGGGCTGGTTCCAGCGCTGATCAACAAGGACTTCCAGCAGGATATCACACGCAAGGAGCTGGCCTATCTGCTGGTCCCGGTCTTTGAGCGGCTGACCGGACGCAAACTAGATCCCATGCCGACAGACAGCCCGTTCCGTATGTCCGCCGACTATCTGGAGGACACCACGCTGGCCGCCTATCTTGAAATCAATATGGAGAGCGAGCTGACCACGGAGGCCCGGCATGTCATGACAAAAGCCCACTATGGCGGCTTTATGGACATCATTGGCAGGCGGAAGTTCCAGCCGGAAACCGTCGTGTTCCAGGAGGAGCTGTACGGCATCCTGATGACTCTGGCCGACCGGGCCGGCCTTACCGTCAGCGCGAACACCTCCGGGGTCCGGTTGCAGGACGAGTCCTCGGTTGACCCGGCCCTGCTGAATTTAGTCAAAACCGCCTATGCCCTCGGAATTAAGAGCGGCCAGCCGGGGGCGGACCTCAACGTGGAACCGAAGAAGCCCGCCTCCCGCGAGCTGGCCCTTTACCTGACCCAGCTTCTGGTGGAAAAGGCGCCGGGGCTGAAGGCGGCGGGCGCTTTGCAACGGCCCGTTATGCGGTACGGCTATGTAGGCACATACGGCGGGACATGGACCCATGAGGCCCAGCATTCCTCCCCGGTCCTGGCGGATTTCGGCGGCGGGAAGCTGGATATCATCTCCTCGTCCTATATCATCGTGAGCATCGACGCCAAGACCGGCAAAGAGAACTGGCGCGCCCCGGTGGGCTATGACCGCGGCACCGACTGGCGGACCGTAGCCCAGGATACCCGCACATGGTCCGACCCGGTCATCGCGGATATCGACGGCGACGGCCAAAAAGAGATCGTCATCGCCCACGACAACGGCAAAATCAGCGTTCTGACTCAGGACGGCTACTTCAAGCCCGGCTGGGAGCGCAAGGTCGTCGCCCAGGGCCGCCATCTTCGCAGTATGGTTGTCGCGGACCTGGACAAAAACGGAAAACTCTCCATTATCGTGGGCGTGGCTGAGCTGAATCCCATCAATGTGTGGGTCTTCGACTGCTACGGAAACGTCCGGACCGGATGGCCGCAGAGGCCCGACAAAGCGGGCGACGACTCCTGGGACCGCTATACGCTCGGAATTTATAACAACAACATCTCCGTGGCGGATATCAACGGCGACGGGTTCCCCGAAATCTTCGTGCCCTCCGATACCAAGATGATGGCCGTGTATGACCGCGCCGGTAACGACATCCTCACAGGCTCCCTGTTCGGAAACGCGCCGTGGGCCAGACTGGGCTTCTGGGTAGACTATGAATACGACAAAAACACCGATCCGTTCAAAAACATGACGCACCGGAAAGATCCGGAAACTACCCCGGACAGCGAACGTGACCTTATGCAGCCGGCGTTCAGCCAGGCGGTCATCGCCGACCTGGACGGAAACGGGACGCCCGAAATCGTAATCGCCGGCCATGTCATCGACTCCATACGCGGCTGGCCGCCCAGCAAGGGCATCGGCTTGTTCGTTCTGAACGCCGACCGCTCCCGCTATAACACACAGCACGGAAACTGGGAGAGGATCCCCATTACCGGCGCGCCGCTGTCCTCGCTGGCGGAGGGGGACGCCGCCTTGCAGCGGGCGCGGTATAATCCGGTGGTCGCCGACCTGGACGGCGACGGGCGGATGGAAATTCTCTTTGCCTCCTCCGATGGAAAGCTGCACTGCTACAGTCTGGACAAGACCCAGAAAAATTCCTGGCCCTATACCGTTGGCACGCGCAGCGAACTGGAATGGGCCTCCGTCCCGGTTTGCACGGACTTAGACGGCGACGGCAGGAAGGAAGTCATTTTCACGACCTGGACGGACCGGGAGGGCGGCAAAACCGGCCGGCTGGTCGTTCTCAACTACAAGGGTGAGGTGGTCATGGAAACCAAGCTGCCCTATCCAGTCAGCCAGTTTACCAACGGCGGCATGTCCACCCCGGTCATCGCCGACATTGACGGGCGCGGGCAATACAGCATCATCGTCGGAACCAGCCTGTCGGGCATCGTCGTCTATGACCTGCCCGGCTCCACGACAAAAGCACCCACGACCCCGCCCACGACCCCGCCCGCACCGCCGTCCGCACCTTCCGCCACGCCCTACCCGAACGTGGGCGTCACGCTGGACGGAGTGAAGGTTCCGGTGCAAGTCTACGGCATCAACGGCAACATCTACCTGCGGCTGTCCGACCTGGCCATCGCCGTGGGGATCAACGCCTCTTGGAACGGGGCCGTACAGCTGGACACCACAAAACCCGCCGGATCGTCCACCCCCGGCGAGATGCCCACCGGCCCGGTAGAGGCCACGCCGTATCCCAACGTCAAGGTATATCTGGACGGAACGGAAATCCCCGTCAATGTCTACGGCATTGACGGCAGCACCGTCCTTGCCCTGGGCGAGGTCGCCCGCGCGTTGAACCTGAACCCCAGCTGGGAGAACGGAACGGCGGTATTGACGCGATAGGGCCGTAGGGCTTACAGACTGAAGCGGGGGCATACGCCCCCGCTTTTGCCGCGCGCCTTATCCCGCGCGTCAGTCCCGCTCTTACTCCGAAAACGCCAGGGTTCCCAGCCGCTCGAAGGTCGTGTAATCAAACGCCGTGACGTCCGCGCCGCTGATGTGGTACAGCGTGCCGCCGATGTAGCGCAGGCGGCGTTCTCCCTTGTAGTAATGATAGTAGTCGTCTTTGTCGCCGCCGTCTTTTCGGCTGTCCGCGTCTTTCAGCGTGGCCAGATCGACCAGGCGGCGGTCCTGCACGCCGATCAGGCGGCCGGTGAATACGTCCGCGGGGTTGATACTGCCGTAGTCGGCTACCGAAAATCCGAAAATCTGGCGCTCCCGGTCGACCATGATCGCGCGGGGGTTGTCAAAGTCCGACGACCAGGTGTTGCG
Organism: Oscillospiraceae bacterium; assembly: GCA_009777685.1. Taxonomy (GTDB): domain Bacteria; phylum Bacillota; class Clostridia; order Oscillospirales; family UBA929; genus WRLJ01. The sequence goes on from WRLJ01000185.1 coordinate 3,324, forward strand.
CTCCAGATTCAGCACGTCAATCTCCAGGGGATTCGCGGGGTCGCTCAGGTCGAACAGGCTGATTTTCGCGCCCATGTCGATGGTGCCCACGACCTCGCGGCCCCCGCCCGGCAGATCAACATACGTCTCCAGCACATTGCGCCCGAAACCGATCATCAGGCCGTCGCCCAGCGGGTGCAGATAGCTGGAGAAGCCCGGTATCTTCAGCTCTCCCAGCACCACGGGGTTGCGCGGGTCGGACAGGTCTATGGTGAACAGCGGGTCGGTCTGGCGGAAGGTCACCATATAGGCCATATCGCCCATAAAGCGCGCGGACCTGATCTGCTCGTCGTGCGCCAGAGGCTCGGTGCGGCCCAGGCCCTGCATATCCGCCGTGTCGAAGGTGTAGATGTAGTTGCCGACGTTCCAGTCGGTCAGCGCGGCGCGGAACACGCCGTTGTACTCGTCCATGCTGTACTGGTTGAGCAGATAGCCCGGGACCGCGCCTTCGGCGGCGTAGTGTACCGCGGGGGGCGCGTCCTCCGAGGAGCGTTCCACGGTAAAGCGGTAGAAATGGGTCTGGTTCTTACCCTCGCTCCAGTTCATGCGCGCCACGTACAGGCTGTTCAGGTTCATGTAAATGGTCGAGCCCGCGCCGAGGTAGCTGTCAATCCGCGCCGGCTCATTGCCCGTCACGTCAAAGGCGCCGACCAGCAGGTAGTTGCTTTCCTGGCTGTCGGGGAAATAGTAGATTTCCTCCGGCGCCACAACCTGATACGCCTCTTTTTCCGCCGTGTCGCGGTAGAGCGGCAGGATGTCGCCCTCGCCCATGTCGTCCAGCGGAACGGCGTAGATGTAGCGGGAGGAGACAAAGTACAGGTCCGTGCCGATCATGCGCGTGGACAGCGGGTTGCCCTCGATCTCAAAGACGCGGGTTTGGACGGGGTTGGCCCGGTCGCTGACGTCGTAGACGGCATACTGCGTAAACTGCCGCGACGGATACCAGATGCAGGCGGCGATGCCGCCGTCCAGCAATTCGGGGCGGGCGCCGTCCAGCTGCCCATAGTGGCCGGGGGCGGGCGCGAGAAAATCCCCGG
>WRLJ01000186.1 GCA_009777685.1 Oscillospiraceae bacterium
AGCGCCGTGGGGCGGCTTGACGGCCGCCGCGGACGAGGGAACTGGATCATTTATTAACTTCGCGGATGCGGGTATGCACCAGGCAGTGCTTGATGCTCTGCGCCGTGATAACCCGTATGCAGTCCCCTCTGGGGAGGTTGCACTGGGCCAGGCCGAAGGAATCGCCGAATTGGTTATCGGGTTAGGGCATTCTGTCGAGGACTACTCAGACTTGCAGTACCTTAAGGGGCTTACAACACTGAAAATAAGCTTTGCCGATGTAACCGAACTGAAATTTTCACTCTTTCCCCACCTTTCTCAATTGCAAGTCCTCATCGCCGGGTATCTCACCGGCCCGTTAGATCTCACTCCTCTCGTGAATTTGAAAGTGTTGGAGATAGAGGCATATCACCTAGCTTCGCTGGACATCAGCCAAAACACCCTCTTAGAAAAGATTAATTTGGTATCAAGCGTAGCCTTAACTTCTCTGGATGTGGAACTCCACACCCATCTGAAAGAGCTTCGTCTCAACAGCGCCCATGAACTGACCTCGCTTACTCTTGGAAGCAAGCCCTCTTTAGAGATACTGGATACACGGTGGAGCAGTCTGAAACAACTGGATGTCAGCAAATGCCCCAGCCTGACAGAACTGCGCAACAGCGGATACAACGGACGCCTGGAAAAGCTGGAGCTTGGAACCCACAACTCGCTACGTGAGGTGGAACTGAATGAAACCCATTTAACCGGAATAACGCTCGAAAACCTCCCCTCGCTGAAAACACTCTCCTGCCGTGGTAATGGAGAGAGCAAGCTGGGAACCCTGACGCTGACCGATCTTCCCAAGCTGGAATCTGTTGAAGCCAACGATAACGGCGTTTTGGATACGGTGGCAATCAGCGCTTGCGGCAGTTTGACAGAGCTGAATTTGCGCGGCATTCGCGGCAGAAATGGTCTTAACATGAGCGGCGCGCCCAATTTAGAGACCCTTGACTGCGGCTCGAGCGGCTTGAACGACGGGGAAAAATTAACCTCGCTGGATGTAACCGCCAACACCAAATTAAAAACCCTTAAAGTCGACTACCAAAAAATAACTACCTTGGATGTAAGCAACAACGCCGCGCTGACCACTTTGTTTTGCGGCTATAACGAAAATTTGACCGCATTGAATTTGAGCAGCAACACCGCGCTGACAACGCTTGATTGTTCCCACAACACAGGGCTGACCGCATTGGATTTGAGCAGCAACCTTTTGCTTACACATTTATACTTAGATGGAATTAAAATCATCGATGTCAACATCAGCGGCCTGACAAATTTGTCCACCCTCAATTCAAGAGCGCGGGGTTTGAGCACGCTGGATGTGAGCCAATACAAAAATTTGACAGACCTTGACTGCGCTTACAATAACTTGACGGAATTGGACTTGACGGCAAATCTCTTGTTGCAAGATGTGAAGGCTGAAAACAACCGTTTGACATCCCTTGAAAAATTCGGAACCCTCAACTCTGCCGTAAGAATTAACATTAACGAGAATAGATTAAACCTCTCTCCCGATTCTCCTGCCAGAGAGATCGTTATGGGCTGGCTTGACCGCAATGTTCAGGTTATATGTGCAAACCAATGGATACAGAATGATCCGAGCGACCCGGACAGCCCTGGGATTTGGGTGACCTATGACATCGGTGACAGCCCCACCACCCCTACCACCCCTACCACCCCTACCACCCCTCCATCCGAGCCAACCTACATTCCCGGCGGCATCGGCACAGACTCAGCCCCCGGAGAGGCGCATCTCAACCTCGCCGCCGAGACCCTTACGCTGCCCTCCGACGTTTCCGTCAGCTGGTACAGCGTAGACGGCGGCAAGAAATGGCGCAAAGGCCCGTTGCCCGCGGACGACAAATGGACAAAACTCTTCAACAAGGACATGGAGCTGTGGATTACCGACAAGTACCACCCCAAGGCCATCAAGGCCAACGAGAGCAAGGGGATCAAGGGCGTCGCCAAGGGCATCCCGGACGACGCGACGGTCGTGCAGTTCCCCAAAATCAGCAAACGCCCCAAGGCCAACACGGAAAAGCTGAAGCCGTGGTACGGCGAAAGCAGCTGGGAACCCCGCAAGGGCGGCACGACGGAGACCGACCTGACCGCCTATGAGTGGGCCCCGACGACCGACGGCAAGACGCCGTCCGGACCGTGGCGGAGCGGCGATGATCGCGGTTACGAACAGATTCCGGATGTCGGGCAAAAGGTGACGTTCCTGTTCCGCGCGGCCGCTGTGGCGGAGGAGGAAAACGAAACCTACATCCCGGCGGGCAAAGTCTTCAGAATTAAACTAAAACCCCTCGCCAAAGCCCCGGCCCTGAAAGCCAACGCGAACAAGGGCGAGCTGAAGCTCAAAAAGGGCCTTGTCTTGACCTCCGGGGAGACGAAGCTGACGGGCCCGCTCACGCTGAACATCGTAACCGCCGTCACCGACCCGGACAGAGAGCTTTTGGGTAGCTCCACGGTGACGATCTGGAAAGCCGCGACAGGCAAAAACCCGCCCTCCGCGGAGCAGTCGCTGACACTGCCCGCCGCGCCGCCGGAGCCGTCTCCGTCGCCGTAGTACCAATGTAACATCTAAAACATGACCTCTATGTAGGGACGCCATATATGGCGTCCGCGGGCGACCCGGACGGCCGCCCCCGCAACCGGCGTAAATCGTTAGATAGTACGTTGTAGTAGTCCCGGAAAAAGGATAAAGCGGCCGTACAGCCCTAAAAGGCTGTACGGCCCGTTTTGGGTTGGTCGGGGCTACAGGATTTGAACCTGCGGCCTCGTGGTCCCAAACCACGCGCGCTACCAAGCTGCGCCAAGCCCCGATACCCTAAGCGCCCCCCGGCGGGCGGCGGCATAGTATAGCATACCACGATTTTGGGGGCGTGTAAAGAGTTTGGGCCGCCGGGGGGAAGACGGGTATGAGGATTTTCGACGCGCATTGCGATACGCTGTCCGCCGGCCGTCCGCTGAGACGCAACAGCGGCGGCTTTGATGTTGAGCGCGCGGTGCGGCGCGGCGGCGGCGTGCAGGTGATGGCCGCGTTCGGGGAGGGACAGGAGGCCCAGCTGCTCCGCCTGGCCCGGGAACGCGAGGCATTGGCCCCGAGCCTCGCGGATTCCGGCGTCCTCGCGCTTGTGCCCGCGCTGGAGGGGGCGGACACCGTCAGGGACTTAGACGGCGCGCGGCGGTTCCTTGCGCTCGGGGTGCGCTGCTTCGGCCTGACCTGGAATCACGACAACGCCCTTGGAGGCGGATGCCTGGGCGGCGGGATGGGCCTTACGGATACAGGCCGCGACGTGATCGCGCTGTGCGAGAGCCACCGCGTGGCCGTTGATCTGGCGCATTCGTCCGAAACGCTCTTTTGGGACGCGCTGGAATGCTCGATGAGACCGCCCGTTGTGACCCATGCCTGCATGGCCGCGCTCCGGCCGCATCCGCGCAACCTGAGCGACGCTCAGCTGCGCGCGCTGGGCCGCCGCGGGGGCGTCGCCGGCGTCGCGTTCCATGTCCCGTTTCTGACCGGGGAAGCGTCCTGCAGCCTTGAGCGCGTGGCGGAGCATATTTGCCACGCCGTCAACATGGCCGGGGAGGACGCCGTGGGCATCGGCTCCGACTTTGACGGCTCCGGCGCGCTGCCGGCGGGGCTGGAGGAGACCGGGGCCTTGCCGGCCCTGATCGAGCGTCTGCCTCTGCCGGACCGGGTGCGCGAGAAAGTCGCGTATTGTAATTTCGCGCGCGTTTTGGTATACTGAGGCATGACCGGGGCGAAGATCCCGCAGGCTCCGATGAGAAAGGAACGTCCATGACCATGTCAAACCAACCGGCGGACCGCGGCAGTCCGCCCGCCCCCCCGAAACGCCCGCGCAGAACGGGCCGTATCCTGCTGTTCGGGATACTGGCGGCGGTTCTGCTCGCCGCCGCTGTGACCGCCATTGTCTACCGCGATACCCTTGCGCTGCTGCTGTATCCCGACCGCATCGAGGTCAGCCGGTTGCCGGAGACCCTGGACGCGTTATACGCGCTGCGGGAAAAGGGCGCGATCCGCGATTTGAACATCCGGAACGCGGAGGACGGGACGGAGATATCGTACCGTTCCGCCGACGACAGTGTGGAGGTTTCCGCCGTCTACGCGGATGATCTGGTGCGGAGCATTGAGGGAAGCGTATGGGCCGCGCGCTCGTCTATCCAGACCATTCCAGACGCCGAGGCGTTCGCCGCGAACATGCTCTCGCCGTTTTTCAGCCAGGACGAGACGCGCGCGATCTTCCTGAAATTCACCTCGGATATCGTCGCCCAGGCCGGACGGGACGCGATGGACATGAGCCTGGAGCTGGGGGGGCGCTATAGCATAACGGTGCAAGGCCCG
>WRLJ01000187.1 GCA_009777685.1 Oscillospiraceae bacterium
CCCCCACAGGGTTTTGCGCCCCGCCGTGCGTAGGGCGCGATGCCCACATCGCGCCCTACGCACACGCGCGGACACGGCACGCCGTGTCCCTACAACGATGTAAAATCTAACGGTTTACGCCGGTTGTAGGGGCGACCGTCCCGGTCGCCCGCGGACGCCATATATGGCGTCCCTACACATACATCATGTTTTAGATTTTACATTGTACGACACATACGTCATGTTAGGGCCGTTCCCTGTGGAGACAGCAAAGAAAGTGCAAGGGTATGGCCGGGACGTGCGAACAAAACCCAAAGAGAGAAACCTAGAAGTCGAGGCCAGGACAGCTAAGAAAAGCCCCTTACGGTAAACAGTAGTGTCTTGCACAAGCAAAACCCCCGTATTTCCCGCGAGAGGGGCTGGGGGACTGCCAAGTCCCCCAGTGGGGGGCTCCGGGGGAGACCTCCCCCGGAAATGCCTGAAGACTACCCAAACCAACAGCCGGATGGGCAAACGGTGAAAACCCTTTCCCCCGAAGTTTGCGGATAGCCCTGCGGGACGCCGAGGTCTGCGTCCCCTACGGACGGGATATCAGGGCAAAAGCAAATCCTCTTGCCCTGTCGGAAGACGGGGAAATCGCTTAGCCTCCCGCTTTTCTCGCCGCGCACTCCACCGCCGCCCCGCCGGCCAGCGTGATGGCCAGCGTCGCGGGGATCAGCGCGCACAGAGCCTGCGCCGAGCGCCACAGTTCATATTCCTCAAGGCGGAACGGCGCGGCGGTAAACCAAAGGATCAGCGCGCAGAATTCCAGCGCGAGCGTCGCGCGCAGCCCGCCGCGCAGGACGCGGGCCGTGTCCGGCGTCAGGCGGCCAAGCGCCTTTGTCAGCCGGGTGTATGTACGGGATATTCCCATGTGTTTCATCGGGTCAGACCTCCCCCCTGTATGACTGCTTTCCAGTGTAGCGCATCGCGCGGAAAAGCTCAATGAAATCATTTTTCCTCCCCTGCCATGTATCGACAAAATCCCGCGCGCCGTTCAGGCTATACTCAAGCAACAGGAGCGCTTCGCGAAGCGGCGGGGCGTTGACTGACAAAACATGGAGGTCTGCACCATGCGAAAAATTCCCATTGGAGAAGCCCGGCCGGAGAACAGCGGCCAAATCCTGCGCTATGCCGTCGTGATCGACGAAATCGCCGCGCCCTGCGGGACGGAGGACGACGGCTCCGAGCTGGAAGTCTACGGGATCGAAGTGTCCACCGAAAGCGACACGGCCCTCGTCCGCGGTCTGACCCTCAACGCTACTTATGTTCTGAGCCTTGCCAAGGCGCTCTGCGGCGCGTCCGTCACGCCCGTCCACACGCGGGAGATTTTGGAGGACCTGCTGACGGTGTAGAGGACCGCTGAATACATCGCCGAAAATCCCCCCTTGACAGTTTCAAGAAATCCGCATATAATACTCTTGGCGGTTTATCTGAAGAGCTGTCTTACACCATAACGGGGGGAGGATTGAACATGTCTGAAGTTCGCATCAAGGAGAATGAATCCTTGGATAACGCCTTAAAGCGTTTCAAGCGAAACTGTGCCAAAGCGGGCATCAACTCCGACCTTCGTAAGCACGAGCACTATGAGAGCCCCAGCGTTAAACGCCGCAAAAAAAGCGAGGCCGCCCGGGCGAAGAAAAAGAAATACCGGTTTTGACCTTCCCGGGAATGGCGCGGCAAATGCCGCGCCATTCTTCGATGGAGACCGATACAATTTTTTCAGCCGGAAGGGGGCCTGAGAATGGACGCACCCCTGACCCCGACGCCGCTTTTGCGCGCGGGCATCGTAATCACGGCCGCGGCGCCGGTCTTTATGGGCCTCAGCGCGGCCCTGCAGCTGGCGCGGGAACCGGAGCCGCGCTGGCTGTATGCGTTCGGCTACGCGCTGTTCGCCGTGCTGCTGGCCCTCGGGGCCGCCCGCGGCCTGCGGAAACGGCCCGGCGTTTTTCTGGCCGTGCTGTCTCTGGCGGCCTTCGGCGCGGCTCTGGCCGTCGCTCTCTGGGCCCGGACGGAGCCGGCCGCCGAGTATGAGCGCATGTTCCAGGCCGCGATGGCTCTCCGCAACGGTCAATGGGACGCCCTGCGGCGTGACGACTATTTCCTCGTCTGGGCCTACCAGAGCGGCTTTGTGCTGTTCCAGGCACTGATTTTGCGCGTGTTCCCCGCGCATATCGTATCGCTTCTCGTTGTGAACGCGCTGGTGATGGCGGGGATAAACGCCGCGCTCTATCTTCTGCTGCGGCGCGTCTGCTCCGCGGAGGTTTCCATCTTGGTTTCGGTGCTGTACCTGTGCGCCCCGCCGCCGTACTTTCTCGCCTCCGTGCTGACCAATCAGCATATCTCCCTGCTTTGCCTGCTACTTGCGCTGTGCTTTTCCGGGCGGCGGCCGGTGGCCTCGGGGATTTGCCTCGCGCTGGCCTGCGCGATGCGCCCGGATGCGGCGCTGGCCTATCCGGCGCTGGTGATTTCGGCGTTACTGCTTTATTTCTGCGAGCGGGATGAACCGTCCGGCAAACGGAAATGGAAATGGCGGGACTTTCTGCGCCCCCGCGCGGCTCCGGGAGGACTGATGCTGTCCGTCGTCACGGGCGTCGCGGCGGGCCTCCTGCTGTCGGGGCTGGTCATGCTTTCCGGTTTGAATCCATACGGGCTGGAAAACCGCGATCCGCTGTGGAAGCTGGCCGTCGGCCTGAACGTCGAATCGGAGGGCCGGTTTTCCTTCGCGCTGACCGACCACCTGATGCAGACCCACGACCCCGCCGAACGCGCCGTTCTGGAGCGAGAGGTCATACGGGACAACCTCTCCCGGGGCGCGCCGGCGATGGCCTCGTTCCTGCTGAGAAAGCTCAGCCGCTCCTGGCGGGAGTACGAGCCGACCTACTGGGCCTTTTACGGGCAGGAGGCGCGGCAGGTTCCGCTGCTGAACCGCCCGCTGGGCGCTGTCCTGCCTGTTTTGCAGCAGGCCGAACGCCTGCTGCTGCTGCTGCTGGCTCTGGCCGGAGCCGGGGGGCTGATACAGGCCTTCCGGCGGGGCGCGAAGAGCGGGACGGCCCTGAGCGGACTGATGACCGTCGGATTTATGCTGATCCATCTGTTCATCGAGTTTCAGCCCCGCTACCGGTACATGCTCTGGCCGTTTGTGTACCTGCTGGCGGCGGGGGGATTCGGGATGATCGCGGAGGCGTTGACAAAGACCGGGCGCGGCGGCGCGCAAATTGACACGGGGAGATCCGTTTGATATAATCCGTCCAATAGGATGATGAATGGAGGGGTCCGCTCCATGCGAGCCTACACGGTCATCGCCGGCGTCAACGGCGTCGGCAAATCCAGCTTCTCCGGCGTCTTAAAAACGGAACGAAGCGACCTCGGTTATATCATCGACGTGGATAAAATCGCGGCGGAAAACCAATGCGGCGCGTGGGACGCCGGCAAGCTCGCACTGAGCAGAATCCGTGAATTTCTGGCCAGAGGCATATCCTTTTCACAGGAGACGACGCTGTCCGGGCGGCGCACGGAAAAAACCGTTATGACCGCCAAGGAACAGGGATATTCCGTGCGCCTGTTTTACATCGGGCTTAACACCTGCGGCGAGAGCATAAAGCGCATCAAAAACCGCGTGGAGAAGGGCGGGCACGACGTCGAGGAGGACGATGTGAACCGCAGGTTCCAAAAACGGTTCGGCGACCTTGCGAAAATCCTTCCCCTTTGTGACGAGGCATATTTATTCGACAATGAGAACGGGTTTGTCGAGGTTGGGGAATACAAAAACGGCGAATTGATTGTCAAGGGAGATTATCGGCCGGTCTGGCTGCGGGAATTGCAGAAAGCGCTGCAAAGCCCGCCCGCCTGAACGCCGGCGCGTACCGCGCCGGCGTTCCCTTTTATCTCTGCATTTTCGCCGCGATCTGGTCGACCTGATCCGCAAACCGCGCCAGCTCCTTGTTCGGCAGTCCGCCGGATAACTCGGCGATCCCCATAAGCCTCCGTATCGCGGCCAGCAGCCGCCGGAAGGCTTTTTCGGCGCGGGCGTCCTTGCCGCTTTTTTTGCGCTGCTCCGCGGGGACGCCTTCGGTCAGTACCAGCGGCTGGCCGGTCAGAAGGTCGTACACCGTTCCGCTGTGCGGAGCGGCGGTCTGATAGCCGTATTCCTCCGACAACGTCAGGGCCAGCTCCTTGCACGCCTCGTCGTCGCCGTGGTTGAGAAAGACGCGCGAGGGCTTTTTCTCTATGGCGCGCAGCCAGTTGATTAAGCCCTCCTTATCCGCGTGGCCGCTGACGCCCTTCAGATAGCCGATTTCGGCGCGCACGCTGATCTCCTCGCCGAACAGGCGCACCTGCTTTACCCCGTCAAACA
>WRLJ01000188.1 GCA_009777685.1 Oscillospiraceae bacterium
GTGCTCTCCGCCGTGGTGTGTGGTAAAAAAGAGGGAGCGCGCCGGGGCGGCGAACGCCGCCGCGCCGGTCTCTCCGCGGTTTCGCGGTTTTACTTAGACGCTAAGTGGAACATCGTGTATCCCAGCGGGACGGTAGTCCAGCCTTTCAGACCGGAATCGACCATGAAGGTTTGCATGTAGTAGAAAATCGGCGCGCAGCCCCATTCGTCCATGAGAATCTTCTCAGCGTTGTGGAGCGCCTGCATACGCACATTTTGATCGCTCGACTGGTAAGATTCGGACATATACTGGTCGAACTGCGCGTTGCTGTAGTTGCAGTCGTTGTTTCCGTCGCCCGTACGGAAGAGGGAGAGCATAGAGGAGGGGTCGTTCCAGTCGGAAATCCAGCCGTTGCGGGCGACCTCGAAGTTGCCCAGACGGCGGGTCTCTAAGAATACTGCCCACTCCTGATTCACCAAGTTGGTCTTGATGCCCAGCACTTCTTCCCAGTCCTTGGCAACCGCTTCGGCGACTATCAAATGGCTTGAGCTGGTATTGTACATATACTCGACGGTGGGGAAGCCCTCGCCGTTCGGATAGCCGGCTTCGGCCAGCGCCGCGATCGCGGCCGCCTTGTTGGCCTCATAATCCCTGCTGATGAATTCTCCGCCTACAGCCCGGAAATCCTTGGTGGGGTCGGCGTCCGAGAAACCGTCGCCGACAAACGCGGTGGCGGAGATCCGGGTGCCTTCCATCAGCTCGTCGGAGATGTAATCGCGGTCAATGGCCAATGTCAGAGCCTTGCGCACCAGCGGGTTGTTATACGGCTCCGCGTCAACGTTGAAGCTGAGGTAATAGGTTCCAAGCTCGGGGAGCAGCAGGAACGAGCCGTCTTGCTTCAAGGATTCGATTTCAGCCGTAGGCACGTTGTTGCCGATGTCTATCTGTTTGGCCTGGAAAGCGGAATAGGCGATGTCCTCATCCGCTAAGAATACAAAGGAGATACTGGCGGGAAGGACTTTGCCCACGTCATAGTAATGCTCGTTGGGGACGATGACTAACTGGTCGTCCATCAAATAGCTTTGAGTCTTGAAAGCCCCGTTGCTGATGAAGGTCGCCGGATTTGTCCACCAGGCTTCGCCGTTGGCTTCTATAATATCCTTGCGAACCGGGTAGAGGGTGACGAATACCGCGATCTCCTCAAAGAAGGGGCAGGGGCCCGACAGCTTGACCTCAAAGGTACGGTCGTCGAGGGCTTTGGCGCCAAGGGAATCGACCGGAAGGTCGCCGTCCACGACTTCCATGCCGTTGAACAGGAAGGCGGCCATGGTATCGGCATAGGGCGCGCCGGTCTCCGGGTCGCACAGGCGCTTCCAGGCATACTCGTAGTCATGGGCGGTTACGGCCTTGCCGTCCGACCATTTGATGTCCGAGCGCAGCTTAAACGTCCAAGTCAGGCCGTCGGCGGAGATGTCCACGCTTTCGGCGTCGCCGAACTCAACGCCCGTGCCGTCCCACTTGAAACGGTAGAGGCCCTGGAACAGGTGTACGAGGTAGGTTGCGCCGTCCATTGAGGAGTTCATCTGGGGGTCAATGGTTTCGGGCGTCGATGCGAAATAGCCTTTGATGTCGCTGCCGCCGGCGGACGACTGGCCGCCGGATGAATCTGTGGCGCAAGCGGCCATCACCGTTATAAGGCAGAGGCAGGCGATTGTAAGTGCGAGAAAACGCTTTTTCATTGTTATCCTCCTTTATTGTGGGAAAAATTTGTGTCCTGCGAACCCCTGTGATTTTATAGGGCGCTTATTCGCAAAAATGACAGGCGCACATATGGCCGGGAGCCACTTCCCTCAAGAGTGGTTCCTCTTCGGCGCACCGCGCCTGCTTTTTTTGACACCGAGTTCGGAAATGGCAGCCGGAAGGCGGGTCAATGGGGCTGGGCACATCGCCTTGCAATAAAATAGGTTTACTGTTGCGGGCCGCCACGGGGTCGGGCAGCGGGATGGCCGACAGGAGGGCCTGCGTATAAGGATGACAGGGATGAACATATAAATCCTTAGCTTCGCATACCTCTACCAGCCTGCCCAGATACATCACGCCGATGCGGTTGGAGATATGGCGCACTACCGCCAAGTCATGGGCTATGAACAAATAGGTGAGCGACAGCTTTTCCTGCAGCTCAATAAACGTATTGATGACCTGCGCTTGAATGGAAACGTCCAAGGCCGATACCGGCTCGTCGCAGACAATAAATTCCGGCTTGACGGCGAGGGCGCGGGCGATGGATATCCGCTGGCGCTGGCCGCCTGAGAACTCATGCGGGTAACGTGTAAGATGGTCGGTGTTCAGCCCCACCAGCAGAAGCTGCTCCAGCACCCTCTCGTTGCGCTCCTTGCGGCCGGAGCAATTCTTTTGGATATCAAGCGGCTCTCCCACAATATCGCCCACGGTCATGCGGGGATTGAGAGAGGAATACGGATCCTGAAACACGATTTGCATACGGCTGCGAAACCGCTGTACATTCGACGCGGTGACGGTCTCGCCGTCAAAGACAATCTCACCGGCTGTGGGCGGATATAGATGCAGAATAGTCCGTCCGGCCGTACTCTTGCCGCAGCCCGACTCGCCCACCAAGCCCAGCGTTTCACCCTTTTGGATAGAAAAGCCGATGCCGTCCACCGCTTTGAGCTGCTTCGGGCGCAAGAAAGAGCCCTGTACAGGGAAATATTTTTTCAGGCCGGTGACGGTGAGAAGGCTCACTTAGACACACCCCCATCTTGAGGAATGGTATGCAGCCAGCAGCGGGAGGTATGGCTTTCAGACAGCTCGAATTCCGGCGGCAGCTTGTTTATGCAGATTTGCATGGTGTGCTTGCAGCGGGGCGCGAAAGGACAGCCCTCCGGCATATTGAGCAAATCAACCGGCTGGCCCTCTATGGGTTCCAGCTTCCGGGTGGAATCGCTGTCCAGCCGCGGCAGACAGCCCAGCAAGCCCTGTGTGTAAGGGTGGGCGATCGAACCGAAAATTTCGTCAACAGTGCCGCGTTCAACTACTATACCGGAATACATGACCGTTACCTTGTCGCAAATATCGGCCACGATTCCCAAGTCATGGGTAATCAATATGACGGCGGCGTTTGTCTCGCGGCGCAGGTTTTTCATCAGGTCTAAAATTTGGGCCTGTACGGTAACGTCAAGGGCCGTGGTGGGTTCGTCTGCGATGAGCAGCTTGGGCTGACAGCTAAGGGCCATGGCGATCATCGTCCGCTGGCGCATACCGCCCGACAGCTCGTGGGGATACTGCTTCATGCGCAGGTCGGGATTCGGGATGCCTACCAGCTCCAGCATATGGACGGCGTGCGTCCAAGCGGCGCCGCTGTCCATGTCTGTGTGCAGCCGTATTGTTTCAATAAGCTGGTTGCCTATGGTAAACACAGGGTTAAGCGACGTCATCGGGTCTTGGAATATCATGGAGATTTCCCCGCCCCGTATCCGGCGCATCTCTTTTTCGGAGGTATTAAGTATGTCGCGGCCGTCAAAGACGACCTGCCCCGACTTGACGCGTCCGGGATGCTGCGTCAAACCGGCCACAACCGAGGCGGTGACGCTCTTGCCACTGCCCGATTCGCCGACTACGCCGACGACCTCGCCCGCGCCGACCTCAAGCGTGACGCCGTTGAGCGCGCGCACTTCGCCGGCCGGCGTATAGAAAGAGAAATATAAATCCGTGATGTTGAGCATGTAAACCCCCTATTCCGACCGCAGTCTGGGGTCGAGCGCGTCGCGCAGGCCGTCACCCAGCAGATTGAAGGCGAGAATAATCAAACTGATCAGAAGGGCAGGGAAGAGCAGCAGATGGAAATAAGAACGGAAGCTGCTAACGGCGTCGGCGCACAGCGAGCCTAAAGAGGCCATAGGGGCCGACACGCCCAATCCGATGTAGCTTAAAAAGGCCTCGACAAAGATGGCCATAGGTATTTGGAACATGGCGGTTACCAGAATCACTCCGATTGAGTTGGGGATAAGGTGGCGGAATATTATATGACGGCCCCGGGCGCCCATAGCGCGGGACGCGGTGACGTATTCCATCTGCTTCAGCAGCAAGACCTGCCCGCGCACCATGCGCGCCATATTGACCCAGTAGAGCAGCGCGAACGCGATAAAGATGGAAATCATTGACGGCCCCAGCGTGGAACCGGTGAAAATTTCTTTAAGAGGTTCCTTCAGCGCGATTTGCATGAGTATGATGACCAGCACGTCCGGTATCGAATACAGTACCTCCAGGATACGCATCATAGCATTATCGACCATGCCGCCGTAAAAACCGGACACCGCGCCGTAGATGGTTCCTATAACGACCACCAACACCGCGCAAAGCACGCCGATACCA
>WRLJ01000189.1 GCA_009777685.1 Oscillospiraceae bacterium
ATCCATCCATCGGCAACCACGGGCGGCAAGATTGCCGCCCCTACGGGGTTTCATGCCCTGTAGGGACGCACTGTGTGCGTCCGCCGTTTCCCAAAACGTCCGCCGTTTCCCGCGCGGGGTGCGTTGGGGACGTTTTGCGGGACGCGGAGGGCTGCGTCCCCTACGACCGTCATTGCGGGCTTGACCCGCAATGACGAAAACAGGGGTTTCCACCCCGCCCTGCGTAGTGCGCGATACGGGCAAAGGTAATGCTCTTACCCTTTTTGTTCCCGCCGGCGTTGAATTTTACTACCTTTGTGTGGTACAATAGCGTCTGCGACGAAGAGCGCATGAGGACGCAATTCATTTGCGTCCGGTGCGCTTGACATGGTATAATGATCTTACCGACCCGTTGGAGGGCGTGATATGGTGAAACCCGTTGTCTGTATAGGCTTTGCGCTTCTGCTGGCCTTGTCCGGCTGTCGCCGGCCGGGCACGGCTCCGCCTGCTCCCGCCGGAACGGAGCCGCCGGTATCCTCAACGCCGGCCCCGTCGGAGGGACCCGGAACGGACGCGTCGCCCGGGACCATGGAGGTTTATCTTTTCGGCATCGGCAAAGCCGACGCCATTGTCATCACCACGGAAAACCACACGGTGCTGATTGACGCCGGAGAGAACCGGCACGGCCCGGAAATCGCGGACTGGCTGCTGGGCCGGGGCATCGCCGAGATTGATGTTTTCATCATCACCCATTTCCACAAGGACCACGTCGGCGGCGCGGACGGGGTCATCCGGGGCTTGACCGTCCATGAGCTGATCGTCCCGCACTACGGCAAGGATTCCAAGCAGTACCGCCAGTTTATCGCGGCGGCGGACGGGGCGGGGCTGGAGCGGCGCGCTCTGACGGACCGCTTCGCGTTTACGCTGGACGGCGCGGACTTTACGGTCTTCCCGTCGCCGCGGGAATATTACGACTATGGCGGCGGGGGCGGCGAGGCGGCGGACGACGAGGATGAGGGCGACGGCGGGAGCGGCAATGCGCCGAAGGAGAACGATTTCTCGCTGGCCGTCAGCGTTAGCCACGGGGCCAACCATTTCCTGTTTACCGGAGACGCGCTTTCCGCCCGTCTGGAGGAATTGCTGTCTCTGCCGGAGATCACGGAACCGGACTACGTCTTTCTGAAGGTCCCGCACCACGGGCGGCACAACAAGCGCAGCGCGGCGTTTATCGGGGCGATCCGTCCCGGCTATGCCGTCATCACAGGCGCGCAGGACCAGCCCGCCGACCGCCGCGTCGTCGCGGCTCTGGAGCAGGCGGGGGCCCAGGTGTTCTTTACCGCCGGCGGGGGCGTTTTCTGCGAGAGCGACGGGGAAACGCTGACGCTGCTTCAATAACACACCACACAAAGGTTTTTACCTGAAAGGAACCGTCCATGAACAACGGAATCAAGCATTTCCTGCACGGTCTGGTGCTGGGCATCACGCAAATCGTGCCGGGCATGAGCGGGGGCACGGTCGCGGTCGTGCTGGGCTTTTATGATGACCTGATCCGGACCGTCAACCGGTTTTCGGCCCATTACCGGAAATCCTTCGCGATGGTGGGCCCGCTCCTCCTCGGCACGATTTTGGGGTTGTTACTGTTCAGCTCCGTTGTGGATTTTCTCCTGCTGCGCTATTCCCTGCCGACGATGCTGTTCTTTATCGGGCTGATCGCCGGGGTCGTGCCGCCCGTTTACCGGAAGGTAAAGGAGCGGGGACGCCGCTTTACACCGAAGGAGGCCGCCCTTGTCCTCCTCCCCCTGGCGGTCCTGATTGTCCTGTCGCACATTCCGAAGATATCCCTGGCGGTCCCCCCGGCGAATCCGCAGGACATCGGCGTGCCGTATATGCTGTTTTTGATCTTCTGCGGGATGCTGGCCGCCGCCGCGCTGGTGGTCCCCGGCATCAGCGGCGCGTTTCTGCTGTTGCTGCTGGGCCCGTATCCGCTGGTTATCCGTACCCTTTCGTCGGTTCATCTGCTGCTGACGGACGCCGCCAGCGCGGGCCTCTGGATCGGCATCGGCAAGGTGCTGGTCCCCCTGGGCATCGGCATCGGCATCGGCGGTATGCTGATGCTCCGGCTGATTGAAAAGCTGCTGACCCGGCATCATCAATCCGTATATCTGGTGATTCTGGGCCTTTTGCTGGGCTCGGTGTACGCCCTGTTTAACGGGGAGACCATTTTCCAGAGCGGGGTATCCCTTCCCGCCGCCGCCATCGGCGCGGCCATGCTGGCCGGAGGGTTCGCCCTTTCCTTTGTACTGGCCAAAAACCGCTTCTAGCGGGACCGTGTCCCCGCGGAGCCGAAACATCCATATTGTCAGGAGGGCTGATTCTGATGAATCCGCGATTTTTCCCGTTCCTCGCGCTGCTTCTCGCCGTGTCCCTGACCGCCTGTGTCTCCGTGCCGCCCCCGGCGCCGCCCGTCCCGGCTCCGGCGCGCGTGGCCGCCCTGAAGGGGCCGACCGGGCTGGGGATGCTGAAGATGATCAGCGACGCCCCGGAGCGCTTTGCGTTTTCCATCCACGGCTCGGCCGACGAGATTGTGGCCGGTTTGCAGGGCGGGACGCTGGACATCGCCGCCGTGCCGTGCAATCTGGCCGCCGTGCTGTACAACCGCATGGAGGGCGGCGTGCGCGTGATCGCCGTCAACACGCGCGGCGTGCTGTATGTGCTGGACACCACCGGCTCGGTGCATACCGTGGAGGACCTGCGCGGGCGCACGGTGTATTCCACCGGCATGGGCACGACGCCGGAGTTCGCGCTGAACTACATCCTGCGCCAGAACGGGCTGGAGCCGGGCCGGGACGTGCAAATCGAGTATAAGGCGGAGGCGACGGAGCTGGGCACGCTGATGGCCTCCGGCATAGCGGAGCTGTGCGTCCTGCCGGAGCCGTATGTCACCACGGTGCTGTCGAGGAACGAGTCGGCGCGCGCCGCGCTGAGCCTGTCCGCCGAGTGGGACGCGGTGCAGGCGGAGTTCGGGATGCTGACCGGGTCGGTCGTGGCGCGGACGGCGTTTCTGGAGGAGCATCCGGACGTGGTGACGGCGTTTTTAACCGATTACCGCGCCTCGGTGGATTTTATCAACGCCCATATCGAGGAGGGCGCGCGGCTGTCCGAGGTCTATGAGATCGCCCCCGCCGCGATCGCCCGGGACGCCATTCCGCGCTGCAACATCATCTTCCTGGACGGCGCGGAGATGGAACGGAACCTTCGCGGCTACCTGGGCGTATTGTTTGAAGCCGACCCGAAAAGCGTAGGGGGGAGCCTCCCGGATGCGGCGTTTTATTACATCCCTGCATAACCTCGCGCGGCGCAAATGGCCCCAGCGGCTGCTGGCGGCCCTGTTCTGGCTGGCGGTCTGGCAGATCGCGGCGGTTTTGGCGGGGCGCGAGATCGTGCTGGTCCCGCCGTGGCGCGTGGCGGTACGGCTGACGGAGCTGGCCCGGACGGCGGCGTTCTGGCAGTCGGTGGGCTTTACGCTGGCGCGCATCGCGGGCGGCTTTGCGCTGGCGTCGCTGTGCGGCGTCGCGCTGGCGTCGCTGTCGGCGTGGAAGGGATGGATACACGCGCTGGCGCGTCCGTTCATCTCGCTGGTCCAGTCGACGCCGGTGGCGTCGTTTACGATCATCGCGCTGATCTGGGTGCGGGCGTCGAGCTTGTCCGTATTGGTCTCGTTTTTAATGAGTCTTCCGATCTTTTATACCGGCACGCTGGAGGGGATCCGCCGCGTGGACGGGCGGCTGCTGGAGATGGCGCGGCTGTTCGAGGTCCCGCGCGCGCGGCAGATCGCCGCCATTTACGCGCCCGGCGTGCGTTCTTATCTGCTGTCGGCGGCGACCGGCGCGCTGGGCATCGCCTGGAAAGCCGGCGTGTCGGCGGAGGTCATCGGCCTGCCGTCCGGCTCGATCGGCCAGCGGCTGCAACAGGCCAAGCTGTTTTTAGAGACGGCCGACCTGTTTGCGTGGACGGCGGTCATCGTCATTCTCAGCGCGTCGATGGAGGCGCTGCTGCGGCGCGCGGCGGGGAAGGGCGGTGGGACGCGGTGACGGAGTATTCGATCCGCGCGGAGGGGCTGTACAAACGCTTCGGGGAGCCGGAGCTTTTGCGCGGGGTGTCGCTGGAGCTGCCGCTGACCGGGGTGAGCGCGCTGATGGGGCCGTCGGGCTGCGGCAAGACGACGCTGCTGCTGATTCTGGCCGGCTTGCTGGAGCCGGACGCGGGGCGCGTGGAGGCCGCCGCGGGCCTGCGCCGCGCGATGGTGTTTCAGGACGACCGTCTGCCGGAGAGCGCGGCGGTGCGGTACAATGTCGAGCTGCCCCTGCGCGGCGCGCGGGCGGCGCG
>WRLJ01000190.1 GCA_009777685.1 Oscillospiraceae bacterium
AAGGCCATGCACGTGATGGAGCCGCACTCCTTGCAATTGGTTTTCGGCAGCAGTTTTTGAATCTGCAATCCTGTCAGCGCCATCTCCTACACCTCCAAATCGGGATTGTCCATCAGGCTTCGGGCCGCCTTTCGGGTTTCCGCCGCGGCGTCGGGGTGATACATCGTCAAAATATCCGCGCCGGCCTGCATCAGCGTGACCGCCGTGGTCAGCTCCCACAGCGCCGCGCGCCTGGACAGCTCGCCCCACGCGGGGAAGGCGGACTCGGGAGCGCGGAACTCCTTGACCTTGACGCACTCCTGTCCCGTGGACACGATCATCGGCGCGCACAGCATCGCGTCGCCGCCCAGACCCGTCAGGCAGATGCGCTCCATCACGGAGTAGGTGTACTCGATGCCGTAGCCGACCGCGCCGGTCATCGGGTCCATGACGATCCGGTCATTGGGCAGGTCCATGTTGGTCAGCAGGATGTTCATCTGTTTGCCGATGTTCACGTCAATCGGCGACTGCGAGACGAGGCTGTGCCCGTAGGCGATGGCCGCGCCCGCGATGGTGCGGTAGTTTTCCTGCTCCACCCAGTTCAGCAGCAGATTTTCTCCCGCGAACGCCTGCGCGACGGCCTTCAGCACCTCGTTGTTCTTCTCAAAGACATTGTGCCCCGTGATAATCAGCGGCACACCAACCGCTTGCAGGATTTTCCCGACCAGCTCCACGGCCTGCGCCGCCGTGCGGTTGCCGCGTTCGGGGTGCGTGCCGTCCAGACGGACGCTGATGAGGTCCGCGCCGCAGTGTTCCACGCAGAACCGCGCCATGTCCGCCGGATCGCCCAGCACGTCCCGATAGCATTCGCGCAGCAGCGGCGGATATTTTTCGCTGACCACGTCGAAGACCTCCATCGCAATCAGCGGCGGGTGGGGACAGGTCCCCTCCCACAAATGGAACGGCATCGTATTCGCGCCGCCGACGGTGTACGTTTTCGCGCGTGTGCCGCCCTCCGCGCGGGTATGGCCGAGCTTGACGGTCCAGACGGTGTTTTCCCATGTCTCGCGCGGGATTTCAACGCTCTTGACCGCCTCCAGGCGCTCTTTGGCCGTCACAACGGGGACGCGCGGTTTTTCCGGCGCGGACGCGGGAGCGTCCGGAACGGCGGACGCCTCGATCGCGGGGGCCGCCCCGCCCAAAAAGGTCTGCGAAAGCACCTGGATGATCGTGCCGACCACCTCGCGCGTGACATCGGCGCGGACCTCCGCCGCGAGAGAGGCTTTCAGCGCCCCGATATCCGCCGCCGTCAGGGCCGGAGCGTTCTCCTCCGCGGGTGAAACAGGGGCGGCGGCCCGCTCAACGGGCGCGGCCTCCTGTTCCGCCGCCGGGGTTTTGGCGGATACGGGCGCGGCCTCGGCATACAGGGCCATGTCGTCCATCCGCAAGGCCGGATGGCCGGCCTTTTCCATAAATTCGCGCACACCCTCGGCGGAGGAGGTGACGGTTTCGTCGGCGATTTTCTCCATAAAGCCGTCCAGCCCCTGCTCGGCGAAGCGCTTTTGCAGGTCCGGCCCCAGCGCCTCCTTCAGGGCGGAGGGCATCCAGACCACGCGCGCGAAGCCGCCCTCGGCGGACATGAACTTGCGCGAGGTCAGAAAGACCTTGCCGCAGCCGATGAAGCCCGGCGTCTGCACCCCGCCGCCGACGCTGCCGGCCAGGGTGGAGAAGGTCATTCCGATCGGCGTCTCGCCGGCAAACTCGCGGTTGACGATCATCACGCCGTTGCACTCCGGCACGTAGGCGACGATGGCCTCGAAGCACCCGCAGGAGGTCATCGGGCGGTCCATGATGGAGTAGGCGGAAAACGCCTCGATGCTCTTGTGGCTGTTGATGTATACATATTCGTTGATGCCGGCCCAAATGCCCTTGACCGGGTCCAGGCACTCGCCCTTGGGCAGCGGCTGGTTGGGACCGGTCTCGTCGATTTCATAGGCGGCCTTGCCGTCCAGCCAGTTGTATGCGCCGCACAGGCCCAGACGCTCCGGCGTGATGACGCACACATGATCGGGCGCGAAGCTCTGGCACAGCAGGCAGGAGTAAAACGTGTCCACCGACTCGTCGGTCATGGCCTCCAGGCGGCGGTTGCGCTCGTCGTAGACCTTGCGCGCGGCCGCCAGACGGCGGCGCACCTCGTCCTCGTCGGTAATCAGCGTGACCTTGACCTTGTCCACGATGGCCGGGTAGTCCGCCAGCAGGCGCGCGTGCAGGATGTCGCCGTAGTGGCGCAGGCGCAGGCCCTTGGCGAAGCCGTCTTTGGATACGCGCGTCCAGACGATGTCGCGCTGGCCCATGTGCCATATCCCCTCCGCGCCGTTGACGAGGTGGTGGATTTGGCGTTCCAGAATCGGCTCGAAATCCGGCTGCATCTTGCGTCCGGCGACCTCGACCCAAATGGCCAGCGGCATCACCGAGCCGGGCGCGACCGTGTCGATGTCCGGCCCGATGACCTCAATCTCCCCGTCGTTGATGTCGCCCGCGTCCACGCTGGTCACGAATTCAAAGGCGATGGATTTGTTGCCGCCGAACTCCGCGTGGGTGTTTTCCTTGCGGATGCGCTCGCCCTCGAACGCCGCGCCGTAGGACACGGGTACGGGCACGCTGACGATTTTGATCTTGCAGCCGCGCACCTCCAGGGCCTTTTCCACGATTTGCTCGTGCGGGATGTTGGAAACAACATGCTCGTAGGTACAGATCCCGGAGGGCAGGACCTCCGGAATGTCCGTGTCGGCAATCACGGGGAACCCGTAGCTCAGCACGCCGGCGGCCACGGCGTACTGGGCCGCCGTCACCTCGCCCAGCGCGAGGACAAACGCGAAGATGCGGTTTTTGTTGTACATCAGATTGGCCGCGATATCGCCCGGCGCGACGCCGCCGAAACTCAGCGCGGCGCGGTTGGCAAAGCCCAGCGCGTAGATCAGGGCGCTGACGTCGGCCCCGAACGGCACAAGGCGCGTCTCCCAGCCCAGCTGGACCCCCTCGCTGTGCAGCTGTTCGGCAAACTGCACGCCGCCCGACGAGCCGCCCATAAAGACGTAAATGTTCTTTTCCTGCAATTCGCGGGCGATGCGGACGGCGGTTTTGGCGTCCGGGGCCGCGCCGGTGACGGCGGCAAAGCCGGGGGCCGTTCCGTCCACAAACTCAATGCCGCGCTCGCGCATAATGACGTCGCCCGCCGCGCCCAGCCATATCCCGTCCACCGGATGCGGCCCAATCCGGTACTTGCACGCCTCAATGACCTCGCAGGCGAACAGCGCCGCCACGCCCGCGTCCAGCGCGCCACCCAGATAGGGCAGCCATGCCTCTTTGCCCGGGACCGGCGGCAGCAGAGAGCGCGCGTGCTTCAGGATATCCCGCAAATCAGCCGGCGTTTCACAGCGGCGGCCGGTAAAGCTGTAAATCACGGGCAGGCTGTAGGTGGTGTCGGGAAACCCCACCGGGCAGTCCTCTCCCTTCTGGGCGACGAGGTCCGCCAGCATAGCCTCCGCCTTGACGATCCACGCGGCGGCTCCGCCGATGGCCGAGGAACAGATTAACCTGCTCATCCCATATCCCTCCTGTCCTTCATATCAAAGAGCTTGCGCTCCGCCTTGCGGTCAATGCCCAGCGCGGCGCGCGCGGCGCGGATGATGTCCGTGATCCGTTCGGCGGCCTCCAGGGGGTCGGCGCAGGAGTGGAAGCAGGCGCCGAAATCTTCTTTCGCGCCGCCGTGCAGGTATTCATGCACGTTTTTGCCGCCGGCGGTGAAGAACGGATTGCCCAGGAAAACGTCCACCCCCGAGGCCACAAAATAACAGCCGATGGCGATGGCCTTCTCGCTCATCCATTCCGGCGCGACGCCCACGGCGGGCAGGCCGCCCAAATCGTCGCCCAGCCCTCCCTCGCGGAGGATTTCCACGGCGGCCTCCAGAATGCGGGTGTTGTCCACGCAGCTGCCCATGTGCAGGACCGGCGGGATACCCACGGCCTCGCAGACCTCCCGCAGGCTTTCCCCCGCCTCCGAGAGCGCCGCCTCCGGCCTGAGCATCCCCGCCTTGCCGCTGGCAATGGCGGCGCAGCCGGTTTGCAGGACCAGAATATTGCGCTTAATCAGTTCCTTGGTGAGGGTGTTGATATACCCGTCCGTCTGCTGTCTGGTGGTGTTGCAGCCGACGATCCCCACCACGCCGGGGATGCGGTTTTGGATGATGGCGTCGTTTAAGGGACGGAACGAGGCGCGGTATGTACCGCCCAGCATGTACCGGATGGCCTCCACGCTGAATCCGGCGCCCAGCGGCTC
>WRLJ01000191.1 GCA_009777685.1 Oscillospiraceae bacterium
CCCGATACAAAACCCACAATGCGCCCGATGGCGTCCGCGGGGACATGGAAGCTGCTGCGCGCCTGCTGGCTGCCCCATACATAGAGGTTGCCGTCGCTGCCCAGCACGGCCGTCCACTGCGTCCCGGCCGCCATTTTGACGATTTTCAGGCCGCCGAAGCGGAAATTCTGCGCGACCATCGACGGCATTTCGGTCTGGCCGTTGCCGTGGTGGCCCCAGCCGTAGAAATTGCCGCGGTCGTCCACGCAGACGACAAAGCGGCTGCCCGCCTCCAGATCGACGATGTTCGCCGCCCGCACCTCCGCCGGGACGTCGAAAATCCGGTCCGATACGTTGCGCATGGTGCGGTTGCACTCCGAGCCCCAGACAGTCAGATTGCCGTCGCTCGTCAGCGCGACGCTGAACGAGACGCCCGAGACGATCTTGACGATCTCCTTGCTGTTAAGCTCCTTCGGATAGCGCAGGTAGGCCGTCGAGGGGCGCAGGCTGGAGTTGGTCAGCTCCGTGTAGGTCCGCGCGATGGGCAGCAGCCGGGAGCCGACAAAGGAAAAGAGAAGGATGAAGACAAACCCGATACAGCCGATGATGGCCAGCTTGTTGCGTACCAGGTTGAGCAGAACGGTTTTGCCGGGGGTGCGGAGCGCTTCCTCCTCCAAAATGTTCTTATCGGCCCTGTCCCGGACGAACAGGCGCTTGAACATTGTCAAGAAGGACCGCCCGACCTTTTTGGCGGTGTTATCATTCTTGGCCATATCCTTCCCCCCTAGCTCAGCTTGATGCGCGGGTCGACCAGCCCGTAAATGATGTCCGCGGCCAGAACCGCGATGACATTGATGAGCGCGAAGAAGAGGTTCATGGACACAACCATCATCGTGTCGCGCTGCATGACCGCCGAGACCAGCATCCGGCCGATTCCGTTGTACTGGAACACGGACTCGGTGATGGGCGAACCGATAAACAGCGAGAACAGGATGAAAATCACAATGGTCGAGATGGGGATCAGCGCGTTGCGGAAGGCGTGGGAGTAAATAACGACCTTCTCGCTCAGGCCCTTGGAGCGGGCGGTGCGTATGTAATCCTGCGAGAGCGCGTCAATCATGGCGTTACGGATGTAACGCAGCGCGCCCGCCAGACTGATGATCGTGAGAGTTAAAACGGGCAAGGTAAGATGCCGCGCCCAGGCAATCATCAGCGGAAATCCGCTGAGCAGGGAGCTGTTGGGCATCCCGCCGAGGGGGAGCCACCCGAGGGTACACCCGAAGATGAAAATCAGGGACAGGGCCAGGAAAAACGACGGAACCGAGTACGTGACCAGGGAAAAGACCTGCCACCCGCTGTCAAACAGGGACCCGCGTTTGGTCGCCATGCGTATCCCGACGGGCAGCGCGATCAGCAGGTAGAAAAAGTTGACAAAGGTGTTGAGGATGATCGTGTTGTACAGCGGCTGGCCGATGGAGTCGGCCACGGGCCGGTTGAACATGGTGGAATACCCGAGGTCTTGCCGGACAAAGATGTTGTGCACCCAGCGGAAATACTGCTCCGGCAGGGATTTATCCAAGCCCAGCCGCCGGTACATCGCGTCATACGCCGCCTCGCGCTGCTCCGCCTTCAGGGTGGACGGAATCATCGCGCGCACGGGGTCACCCGGCATGAGCTTGCTGATGGCAAACAGGATAATGGTGATGGCGATGATGACGGGGATAAGAATCAGAATACGTTTAACGAGGTACTTCAGCATGGGTTCCCACCTGCTTCATCTGATAGAATTGGGGGGCGGGAAACCCCGCCCCCTTAGCTTCTGGAGATAGGCCGGCTTATTCTGGATACTTTTCGATCTCGCAGATGATTTCGTACCAGTCAAGGAACGGGGTCGTCGGGACGCCCTTGACCGAGGAGTTGAAGAGGTTGAAGTACTCGTTGGCGTACAGCGGGAAGGAAGGCATCAGCTGCTGCCAGCGAACCTGATACTCCACCCACTTGGCGGCAAACGCGTCCTTCTCCGTGGGCTCGAAGCGGCGCATTTCCATGATCATGGCGTCGAGCTGGGCGTCGCGGAGACCGGCGGGGTTGTAGGTCGTGCCGGCCCAGTCGGAGTGCCAGGAGAAGTACGGGTCATAGGCGGCCACGAAGCCCGTGCCCATCGAGAACGTGCTGTAGATGCGCTCGTTGTCGTCCAGCTCGGAGCCGTAGTAGAACTGGTCGAGGATGAGGTTGAAGTCGGGGGAATCGAAGTTATAGCGGATGCCGGCCAGAGGGGTGTTCCGCAGGAACTCGATCTCCAGGACCGCGCCCACGCTGGCCGCGGCGGCGGCGTGGTTGATGATCAGCGCGTCGCCGTTGGCGTTGTGGCGCAGATAGGTTCCCTCGGCATTGGCCTTGTCGCGGTCAAACGGGGTCGAGCCGTCGGCCTCGAAGACCCACACGCTCTGGTCAAGGTAGTCGTTGGCTTTGTCGATGTTGAAGGAGATGGGGGTCAGGGCGGCATTCAGCTCCTGCTCCTTCATCTGGTACATCCACTGCGCCACGCCGTATTCCGAGTCGACGAGGCCGCCGTAGCCGCCCAGAACCTGATCCAGCAGCGCGGTGCGGTTCACGAGGCTGGTGATGGCCCAGCGGACGTTCGGGTCGGCGGTGGGACCCCAGGCGCAGATCATGTGCATCACGCCGTAGCCGTTGCGGAGGTGGCTGGAGGTGCTGGTGAACTCATCGGCCTTGGCGCGCTCGATCTTCTCGCCCTCGATCATGGTGGGCAGCAGGTCGAGGTCGCCGGCCAGCAGGATGTCAACGTCGGTCTCTTCCGGCACGGCCTGCTGAACGATGTACTCAATGGTCGGCTTTTTGCCGTTGACGTCGCCCTTGAAATTGGGGTTGCGCTTCAGGGTGGCGATCTGGTTTTCAAAGCTGACGAAGGTGTAGGGTCCGGCGACAACGGTGGGGGCGAAGCGCTCCCCGCCGGAGGTTTCCGCGATGCGCTGGCAGTCGGCCATGATGTCGCCGCCGAAGCGCGCGCCGTTGGCGTCGGAAACGATGTCGATGCTCGGCACGTAGGTCGCCTTGCAGAACGGATCGAAATAGACGTAGGTCACTTCATAGAAGAAGGGCAGTTCCTCGGCGTCGATGGTCAGGGAGAAGACCAGCTCGTCGATGAGCTGCACGCCCTCGAAGTATTCGTTCTCGCCGCTGTAATACGCGCTGTAGCCCAGCAGGCCGTAGCCAAGCGCGGAGGAGCCGCCCGCCTCAAGCCACTGCGGGGAGGCCTGCCACAGGACGGCGGTGACGAAGTCCTTGGCGGTGATGGCCGAGCCGTCCGACCACTTGAGGTCGTTGTGCAGGGTGAAGGTGTAGGTCTTGTTGCCCGCGGCGTCGGTGGCGGTGGCAGTGTCTTTGACCACGGTGGGGTTGATGACATACTCACCCGCGGGGGTGACGGTGTAATTCCCCATGTAGCCGTGGAGCAGGGTCTTGATGGACAGGTCGTAGGCGTTGTTTCCGAAGCCGTTGATGAAGTCGCCGTTCATGTTCGCGCCGTAGGCGACGATCAGGGTGTCGCGCGGCACGTTGGTGCGGATGGCGACGTCGGGCCCCTTGCTGGCGCAGGCCGAGAAGATGCCGGCCATCAGCAGGACCGCGAGAAGCAGTGCGATGATTTTTGTGGTTTTCATTGCGTTTCCTCCTATAATAATGTGTTGTGCGGTACGCGCGCTCCCGGCGCGGCGCTTGCCGATCCGGGCGCTTGGTGAACATTATAATGGTTTTGTCGGAGCTTGTCAACACTTTTCATTTTATTTGATTGCGGAAAATGTTAGCTTTTCATTCTCAAATATTTTCGCAGCACATCAAATACCCGGTCAACGTCCAGCGGCTTGCCCAAATGGTCGTCCATGCCCGCCGCCAGACAGGCCTCGATATCGTCGGTAAAGACGTTGGCGGTCATGGCGATGATCGGCAGCGGAACGCCCCGCAGGGCAGGCAGGGCGCGGATTCGCCGCGACGCCTCAAACCCGTCCATCTGCGGCATCTGCACATCCATGAACACGATGTCGTACCTGTCGGGGGCCGCCTCGATCATCTCCAGCGCTTCCCTGCCGTTCTCGGCGCAGTCGATCAGGATACCCGTGTTTTCCAGCAAGGCGATCAGGATTTCGCGGTTGATCTCGATGTCCTCGGCAAACAGCAGATGTTTCCCTTCAAACGCGCCGTCCGTTCCCCCGCTCCCCTGACGGCCCGGCTCCGGTTGGGAAAGAGCGGTCTCGGCGGCGCGCGGCGCCTTCACGGTAAAGAAGAAGCGCGCGC
>WRLJ01000192.1 GCA_009777685.1 Oscillospiraceae bacterium
GGGGGGGGGGAGGAAGAGGCGGGGTGTGATTTTTAAAAGGGGGGGGGGGGGGGGGGACCCCCCCCCCCCCCCCCCCCCGCGCCGCGTGTATGGGTTACACCTTAAAGCGCATCACATGCCATGAGCGGGCGGGCAGAACCAGCTCCAGAATGTCCGCGGGCGCCTGAACGGGAAGGCTCCTCGGCTGAACGGCGTCCGGGTGGTCGAAGGTGTTGACCGCGTTCATATCGCCGCCGTAAAGCGCGATATGCTCCTCCATCGCGAGGGCGCCGAAGGAACGGCCGTTCAAGCTCAGGCGAAGCTCCTCATCGGCGATATTCAGCGCGAACACGCACAGCTCGCCGGCCTCCTCGCGGTACAGCGCGCAGGCGTTGAGCAGCGGCGCGCCGCCGTGCGAGGTTTCGGTCTCCGGGCAGATCACGACCGGCTTGAGCGCCTCCCCGCGCCCGTACCGGCTGAGCAGGCGGAAGGGATGGTAAATCGTCTGGCGGATGGCACGGCCGTTTTTTTCGGTGAAGATCGGCGCGATGACGTTGACCAGCTGGGCCAGACAGGCGATGCGCACCCGGTCGGAGTTGTTGATCAGCGTGATGCCCAGCCCGCCGAACACCAGCGCGTCCAGCAGCGAATACCGGTCCTCCAGAATCGGCGGCGCTTCTTCCCAGTCCCGCAGTCTCAATTGCTTTTGGTACCAGACGTTCCATTCGTCAAAGCTCAGCATCATGGTTTTTTTGCTGCGTTTCAGAGCCTTGACGTAATCGGCGGCCGCGCAGACGGAATGGATAAAATTGTCCATATCCACAAAGGACGCCAGGAAATCAAGGTCACTGCCCTCGTTTTCATAGTAGCGGTGCAGAGACAGATAATCGGCCGCTTCGTAGGTGTGTTCCAGAACGATCCGGTCCCATTCGGGGTATGTAGGCATTTTGGAGGTTGCGCTGCCGCATACCACCAGCTCGATGGAGGGATCGACCCATTTCATGATTTTCATGGTTTCGAGGGCTTTTTTGCCGTAATCCGAGGCGTTCAGGTGACAGATTTGCCAGGGGCCGTCCATCTCGTTGCCCACGCACCATACCTTGATGTTGTGCGGGTCCCTGTGCCCGTTGCGGATGCGCAGGTCGGACCAGGCCGTGCCGGAGGGGAAGTTGCAGTATTCCAGAAGGTCGCCCGCCTCCTGCGGGGTCCCCGTGCCCATATTCACCGCGCCCATAACGCCGACGCCCGCCTTTTTGGCCCAGTCCGCAAACTCGTCGATGCCGACCCGGTTGCTCTCGATCGTGCGCCACGCAAGGTCCAGACGGCGCGGGCGCTCCTCAGGCGGGCCGATCCCGTCCGTCCAGCGGTAGCCGGACAAAAAATTCCCGCCCGGATACCGCACCAGATCCACGCCCAGCTCCCGGACCAGCTTGAGCACGTCGCGCCGGAAGCCCTGCTCGTCGGCCTCGGGATGGCCCGGCTCGTATATGCCGGTGTAGACGGCGCGCCCCAGATGCTCGATGAAAGACGAATACAGCCGGCCGTCCACCGTTCCCAGCCGAAAACTTTTCTCGATGTACATGCTTGCGCTTTGCATGGCATACCCTCCTGATTGATAAAAGAATAGACTGGTATAGCAAAAAATAAACTAAACACAGTGTACTTGAGTTTTTCGCGTTTGTCAAGCAGAAGATGGTTGGGTCTGTTTGCCGGAGCCGGGGAAGAATTTTATGGAAGGCCGAAAAAACACTTGACAAAAGAGCGCGCGGGGTATATCATGACAATAAGGTATACTGAGACGGCTAATGGTTTAGTCAAATGTATAATAAACGCATTCGGAGGCGGCTCCATGAAGCGGATTCTTTCCTTTTTCATCGCGTCTGTCCTGTTGGCGCCGGCATGGGTCATGCCGGTCCGGGCGGATGCGGAGGAAACCGTGCTTACCGCGGAAAGCGCCGGCGGTCTGCCGTCCTATGCGGAGGTGCGCCGGCAGTACCGTATGCCCGCTTACCGGGGAGAGGCCGTCGCCGTCGGGGCCGCCGCGTCGCTTGCGCCGGGAGATACGCTCACCGTATCGGCCGATGTTCCCGAGGACGGGCTGTATGAGATATGGATAGAGTACCGCAACGGCGGCGGGCAGATTTTGCCGGCGGAGCTGTCGATGGCGATCGACGGGACGCAGCGCTTCGCGGAGCTGCGGAGACTGAAGTTCGAGTCATTGTGGCTCAATGACAGGGCCGCGCTGATCGACCGGTTCGGCAACGAGATGCCTCCCGGGCTGAGCGCGTCGGAGGCGTATCTGTCCAAAGCCCTGGAGGATTCGTCGTACCGCCTGTCCGGGCCGATGCTGTTTGAGCTGGCGGCGGGCGCGCGCTCTTTTACGTTTGTGTCGCTGGACGGCGCGATTGAGATATCCGCCATCGCGCTGAAAGCTCCCGCCCAGGTCTCCGGCTACCAGAGGGGAGACGCGTCGGGAGACATCCTCCTGACGTATCCGGGCCAGGCCTTTGCGTCCGCGAACCATTCGTCGGTCCGCGCCGGCGGCGAGTACAACGCCCTGCTGCGGCCCTACAGCGCATCGAACCGCGTGCTGAACCTTCTCGACGACGGCTCGTTTTCCAAGGCGGGCAGCCGCGTTGATTACCGGATCGACGTCCCGGAGGACGGGTACTATCAGCTCGCGTTTACCTACCGACAGGGGGCGAAGAGCGATTTCCCTGTTTTTTGCGATATCCTGATCGGCGGGACCCTGCCCTCCGAAGCGGCGCGCGCCGTGCCGTTCGGCTTTGCGCGGAATTTTACGCAATATACCGTGCCCGCGCCGGACGGTCTGCCGCAGACCTTCTTCCTGGAGAAAGGGGCGCGGACGGTCAGCCTGGTGATCAACGCCGAACCGCTTGCCCCGATTTACGCGGGCGTCGATAAGCTGTTTGCCGAAATCAACAGCCTTACGACAGAGATCATCCGGCTCACGGGCGGCGTGACCGCCGACCGATACAGGGACTACAAGTTGTCGGACTATATCCCCGGCCTGCCTGAGCTGCTTCTCGGCTGGGCGGAGGAATGCGATGTTATGGTAGAGGCCTCGCTTGCCTACTCGGAGGGCCGGCTGTCAAGCGTATTTTCCTCGCTGAACCTTTGCGCCGACATGCTGCGCAAGCTGGCCCGCAAGCCGGAGGACCTGCCCCGGCGTCTCTCGGAGCTGAGCCGGGGGCCGTCGTCAATCACGCGGTATCTGGCCCAGACCATAGAGGATATGGATAACCACGCGCTCGGCATTGATTTGCTCCATGTGTACCAAAGCGGCGCGCGGCTTCCGAAGCAGCCCGGATTTTTCACCATCCTGGCTGAAAACGTAAAGCGGTTCTTCCTGTCCTTCGGACGCAAGGATTACACGGCTTCGGGCGTCAACGAGGCGAACCTGCAGGTGTGGATGGCGCGGCCCCGTCAATATGTCGAGCTTCTGCAAAACATGATTGATACGGAGTTTACGCCGCAAACGGGCATTGCCGTCGATGTGTCGATCATGCCCGACCAGTCCAAGCTCGCGCTGGCCGCGGCTTCGGGCAAAGCGCCTGACATCGCGCTGAGCGTGGGGTATGTCCTGCCGTCGTATCTCAACATACGCGGCGCGCTGCTGGATTTGAAGCAGTTTGAGGATTTTGAAGGCGTCGCCTCGCGTTTCCCGGACGGCCTGTTTGTGCCGGGCATATACGAGGGCGGGGTGTATGCGCTCCCCGAAACCATCAATTTCTGGGTCATGTTTTACCGGACCGATATTTTTAACGCGCTGGGCCTGCCCGTCCCCGACAGCCTGGACGACGTAAAGGCCATCCTGCCCGAATTGCAGCGCCGCAGCATGAATTTTTACTATCCGACCGCGGGGATGATCGGCATGAAGATCTTTCCCGGAACCCTGCCGCTGATTCTCCAATCGGGCGGGGGCTTTTTCGGAGACGTTATCGGCAGCACCACCCTGGACTCGGACGCATCGCTGGCCGGCTTCCGGGAGCTGACGGATTTGTTCACCGTGTTCGACATGCCCGTTGAAGTGCCCGCCCCCGGGTTTTATCAGCAGTTCCGAAACGGCTCTCTGCCCATTGGCATATCCGACGTGGCCACCTATAATCTGCTGATGAACTCCGCGCCGGAGTTAGACGGGAACTGGGCCGTCGCGCCGTTCCCCGGATTGAAGGACGAAAACGGCAATGTCCTGCGCTACACCACGGGCGGAGCGGAGAGCGGCATGATTTTCTCGTCCACACAGCGCCCCGACGACGCGTGGAAGCTCTTGGAATGGTGGTCGCGC
>WRLJ01000193.1 GCA_009777685.1 Oscillospiraceae bacterium
GCCAGCTCCTCCAGGGCGGGGGCGCGGCCGCGTTTTGTCTCCAGCGCCCGGGCCGCCAGCCGGGGCCGCCGCAGATAGGCCCGCGCCGCCATCAGCTCCGGCGCGCGGCAGGTCGCCGCGTCGGACAACAAATTGTTGTATTTGGTCACGCATATACCTCCCCGGAGCGAAAATTACGCAATTCCGTGATGTATTGAACGAAATCGTTCAAATACTGCTCGACGAAGGCCATCAGCTCGTCACGGCTTGGATCGAGAAAGGCGTACTCGACGGCGCACTCGGCGTGGAGTACGCCCTCCGGGCCCCAAAGCGCGGCCTCGCCGCGCAGAACAGGCCCGCCGCACTGCACGCACAACCGTTCCTCGCGCGCCGGGGTCTCCCAATCCCCGTCGCAGCGGGGACAATCGCATGACATGGTTCTCATTCGCTTTACTCCTTTTTATTGTAAAATTTGGGATTTCAAGGTTCCTGCCTGAAAAGGGCCGCCGGTCCAAGAGGAAGAGACCCGCCGTTCCGCCTGGCCGGCGGCCGACATGAAAAAATTTCCGCACACCAGTTCTTTTTTGTTGACAAAAGCGGCAGGACGTGTGATAATGGGTTTGTGCCGCCCGTCAATCGAGGCGACGGGTGGATTATAGCACAATTGTTCGTGGTTGTCAAGGGGCAAAACAAAATTTTGTTGTGGCAGTGAAAATCCCTGTATGCCGGACGCCGCCGGACAGGGAGCGCGGGCGGTCTTCTGTTGACGCTTGCGCCGGAAAGGAAGAGGATTTCAGTATGATCGCGAAACGCTTGAAACAGCTCCGCGGTGAAGCCGGGTTGAGCCAGCAGTCTCTGGGGGATAAGCTGGGCGTCAGCCAGCAGACCGTCGCCGGATGGGAGGCCGGGCGCACCGCGCCCAACCGCCGCTATGTGGCGCGCCTGGTCGAGATCTTCGGCGTTACGTCGGATTATTTTCTGGGCATCTCCGACAACCGGACGGGCGCCGGGGCGGACGGCCTGCCGGCGCCGGACTACGCCTATCTGCACATGGCCCGCATTTTGCGGGACGAGGGCATCACGACGGAGGACCTGCAAACGCTGCTGCAGGCCCGGGACGTGTTTCTGCGTCTCAACCGGTGACCCCGCGGGAGCGGCTGTACTGCCTGATCGACCGCAAGAGGCAGGCGTGCGGGCTGACGCCGGCGGACATTCCGGTGGAGCCGATGGCGCTGGCGGCGCGGGAGGGGGAGGCGCTGGTGATTCAGCTCCGCCCGTTTTCGCGCAGGGGCCTCGGCGGCGTCCTGCATAAGGGGCCGGTCAGCCTGATTACGCTCAACGACCGCCGGGGACCGGAGGAAATGCGGTTTTCGCTGGCCCACGAGCTGATCCATTACTGGTGCGACGACGGGCGCGCGGCGAAGGCCTTTTCCGAATGGCGGGCCAACGAGGGCGCGGCGGAGCTGCTGGTCCCGCGGGCGGTGTTTGTGCCGCTGGCGGCGGGCGAGGCGCTGGCGCGGCGGGGCGGCTTGCGCGATCTGGAGGGGGACGCGCCGTGGCTGACCCGGGCGGCGGCCCTGTTTGGCGTCACCGGGGCGGTGGTCAAGTACCGGCTGCGTTCGCTGGGGGAAGATATACTCTTTTCAATTTCTGCTGTACAAGCCGCGCCGGATGTGGTATAATGAGGGCAAATGATTTCACAGGGGGTATCATATCATGGCCAAAGAACCCGGAAGCACCAATATTCTGCTGGAAAGCGGAACCAACGAGCTGGAGCTGATGGAATTTACCATCGCCGGCAACGTGTTCGGCATCAATGTCGCCAAGCTCAATAAAACCATGAAATACGAGCCGGTCAAGCCCATGCCCAACAGTCACCCGCACGTCAAGGGCATCTTCAAGCCGCGCGACAAGATCATCACCGTGATCGACCTGCCCGCGTATATGAACCTGCCCGAGATGGAGGACACCGAGCGCAACTACTTCATCATCACCAACTTTAACAAGATAGAGGTCGCGTTCCTTGTCCATACCGTGGTCGGGATATGCCGCATCTCTTGGGACAACATCGAAAAGCCCGACAACACCATCTACGGCGGCGTCGAAGGCCTGGCCACCGGCATCGCCAAGGTGAAGGACAGGCTGATCACCATCGTCGACTTCGAGAAGATCATCTATGACATCGCGCCGGAGACCGGAATCCAAATCGAGGAAATCAAAGCCCTCGGCCCGCGCGAGCGCAGTGAAAAGCCCCTGCTGATCGCCGAGGACTCGCAGCTGCTCCAGCGGCTGATCCTTGACGCCATCCACGAGGCCGGATATACCAACATCACCTCCTTCAACAACGGCCAGGAGGCGTGGGACTATCTGACCAGCGTCCGCCGCGCCGTCATTGAGGAGGGCCGCCAGCTGGAAAATCTGGCCGGGGCGCTGATCACGGATATCGAGATGCCCAAGATGGACGGCCACCGCCTGACCAAGCTCGTCAAGGAGGACTCCACCCTCAAACGCATCCCCGTCATCATCTTCTCCTCGCTGATCGACGAGGCGATGCGCGTCAAGGGCGAAAGCCTCGGCGCCAACGCGCAGCTCTCCAAGCCGGAGATCGGCAATCTGGTCAACACGCTGGACGAATGGATCCTGTAAATCAGAAAGGACGAAAAACCCCATGAAACGACTTGCCGCGGCCGTACTGGCCCTGGTTTTGCTCTTGTCTGTCTCCGTTCCGGCGCTGGCGGAGGACGGCGGCCCGCCGTTCACGATCATGCCGCACGCCCCCGGCGTCCTGCCGGAGGAAACGGCCCGCGCGCTGGAGCTGGCCGCTCTCTATTACACGGACCGCCAGCCGGATTCCTGGGAGGATATCCTCGCGATGTACGCGCTGGGCCTGGATGTCTCGAGCCTGGCCGTTCCGGACGGGCTGAACCTGTACGCGGGGATTTTGTGCGCGGCGGCGGACGGGGACCCGTACCCTCTCTCCGAAGAGCTGGCCCTCCGGCAAGGGGAGGACGGCGCGTTCGGCGACAGCCTGACCGATCATATCTACGCGATGCTGGCGCTGAAAATCGCGCCCGTTGATGCATACGACGCGGACGCCGCGATGGCGTACCTGCTGGCGCAACAGGCGGAGGACGGCGGCTTTGAGGCCTGGGGCGGCGTCGCCGAGCCGACGGGGCTCGCGCTGCTGGTGCTGGAGGGCGAGGCCGCCGGGACGGCGGCGGCGTTCCTGCTGGCCTGTATGACGGAAGACGGCGGCTGGATCGGCTATCCCGAATGGACGGACGAGCCGGACGCCTGTACGGCCGCGACCGCAATCAGCGGCTTGCTGGCCGCCGGGGCGGAGGTTCCGCCGGAGGCGGTCGGGCATTTGCTGTCCTATCAGGAGGAGGAAACCGGCGCGTTCCGCTTCACGGCGGGCGGCGAGGCTGACCCTGATTTCGCCACGCCGCAGGCCGTGCGCGTGTTGGGCGAGCTGGTCTACGGCAGCGTGTACGCGCGTCTGGCCGAGGCCGTGAACCCTCCCGAACCCCCGGAAAGACCCTATGGCCCCGTATATTCGGACTGGGACGCGATTCCCCAATGGGGCCGCGAGGCGGCGGGGTTTGCGCTGACCAGCGGCCTGATGGTCGGTGATGAGCTGTATCGCTTCCTGCCGGATGTGAACATCACGCGCTCGCAGCTGGCGGCGATTTTGATGAAGCTGAATCTCGGCGCGGAGACCGCGGAGGGCTTTGAGACGGAATATGAAGACGTGGGCGGCGCGTGGTTTGCCGACGCGGTGGTGTACGTCTCTGAACGCGGCCTGATGGGCGGCTACGGGGGATTTTTCCGCCCGCATGACCCCCTGACGCGCGAGCAGATCGCGTTTGTTCTGGCGCGGGCGCTGAATCTTGTCGTCACGATCGAGGACCGCGAGCCGTCCGATATCGGCGCGGCGGACCCCGCGTTCGCGGATGCCGTGCGCGCGGTCTTTACCGAGGGCATCATGGTCGGCAATGACGGGCGCTTTGACCCCAAGGGAGAGTTTTCCCGGCTGGAGCTGGCCGGGCTTTTGATGAACCTGCACCGGTGAGGACGGCGGGGCAGCAGAAACGAATGAATGAACGATGGGGCGGAAGCATCCGCCCCATCGTTTTCGCGCTTGCGCTGACGGGTTTGCTGACCGCCTGCGGATCGCCGCCCGCGCCGTCTTTGGCCGCGCCCCCCGCCCCGGCGGAAACGTCCGCTCCGGCGGAGACGCCCGCTCCGGCAGAGACGTCGGCTCCGGCGGGGACACCCGGCCCGACGGGGCCGTCCGCCCCCC
>WRLJ01000194.1 GCA_009777685.1 Oscillospiraceae bacterium
GTCCTTATGCGGCGCGTTCAGGGGATAGCGCGCCGAAACCACGTTGACCAGGCCGTCGTTGGGCAGCCAGCTGTCATCAATCAGCACACCGCCCGGGGTGGTGAAAGGTTCGCGCTTTTTCCCCATGGAAACACTGGTTTCCAGGAACATACTCCACATGAAATCCTTGGGGACCTGGTTTCCCGCGGCGTCGGGCTCGGTCGCCTGGGCGGCATAGCTGAAGTAGTAAATATTCGGCTGGCAGCGGATGCCTTCGTTCAATTCTTTCGCCCCGTCGACAGTCAGATCATATGCCGCGCTGTCCTTCTGTTCCAGAAACGTGTCCCCGGCCTTCCACGTGCGCAGGGGATGCCGGTAGAAATCCCGCGCGCTGATACCGAACTGCCCCAGATAGAAGGGATAGAGCCATTCGATTATGGGTAAAATCGCCCCCGCGCGGGCCATCATCATCATCTGGCCGGGCAGGGTGGCGCCCATGCCTCCCTCTTCGGCGATGTAGGGCTCAGCGGCTGTGGTGCCGTTGAGGACGCCCGCCAGCGTCACCACGGCGAGGACGCGGCCCTTGAGTTCGCCGGTGAACAGCGGGGAAATACCGACCTGCCCGGCCGCCATCTCCGCCGCGCTGCCCTCCTCGCACAGCTGGGCGAACAGGTTCGCCGTGGACCCGCCGAAGCTGTGCCCCAGCAGCGCGACGGGGCGCTCGGCGCTCCAATCCTTGACCAGGGCTTTCCGGTAGGTTTCCCCGTAGCGTCTGTGGCCGTGGGCCTTCGCGTGGGCTTCACCGTAATCCACGCGCGTGCCGGTCAGGTTGGCGTAGAGCTCGCAGGCGCGGTCCCAGGTGCTGGACACCTGCCCCATGGAGACGGCATGCGCCTCGTAGCCTTTGCGGTTGAGGGCCTTTTGCATGCTGCCCGCGAGCATGCCCCAAGGGGGGAAAACCAAACTGACGCCCGCTTCTTCGCCGCAGCCGCCAAGGCCGTGCACGAATACGATGGGGCAGCAGTCCCTCGGTTCGGCGTGTTTCGCCTGCCCCGCTAAGCCGGGCAGCCCCCCTATGCCAAGCCAGAGCGCAAGGATTGTAGAAATGATTTGGTTGAACATCAATATTATCCTCCCAACATTTTCTCGTGAACCAGTGCAGCGCTTTCCTCATTGCATGTCAATCTGGACGGGACTCAGAAGTCCCCACAGGAACTGATCCCCATCGTCATAGGCTTTTCCGCGTTCAACTCGTCACGTACCGCCGCAGCGCGTCCTCGATCCCCCGGGCCATGCAAACCGGGTCGCTCATGGGCCGGTCAGCCTGCGTGACAAAGGTCATCACCCCGCCAGCGCCGCTGAAAAGCGCGTAAGCCGCCGCGTCACCCGCCAGCGCGGGAGAGCAGCCCACCTTGTTCTCTGGATAGATGCAGTCATAATAATTCGCGTCAACCAAATCCTTCCAATTTTCGTTGCGGTCGTAGCCGTGGGTTCCAAGCCCAATGAGGATTTTCTCCACCGCCGCGCCCTTTCGGAGCATCCGCGCCACGCCACGCTGCATCCCCTCCAGGGTGGGCATGGCTTGCTCGCAGTAGTCCATGTACTGTATCTGGTCGAGGCGCTCCAGGGTTTCGCGGGACATACCCATCCCCCAGGAAAACAGGGCCGCCGAGAGGATAGCGTCCGGATTGCTTTCCTTCAGCCCGTCGTCGAGCCGGGCCATAAACGTGTCGTACCTCCTCCACTGCGCCCTGGTCGAAGGCGTTTCGTAGTCCACGTCCACGCCGTCGAAGCCGAATTTTTTCACAGTGTCCCAGATGATTCGCAGCAGCGCGTCCATATGATCGCGCAGGATGGGGTCGGCATACGCCGTGCCCCCGCCGAACGCCGTCCAGATCATCTTCACCTCATGGCCGGGATTGCCGCGCAGCGCGATCAGCTCCTTAACCGCGTTGACGCGCTCGGTATAGCGCTCCTCCCCCTCGTCGTATATCACACAGCCCTTTTCCACATCCACCCTTGTCCCGCCGATGCAGATCACCGTGTCGTATACGTCGAACCATCGGGCGTAATTGCGGGCGTATTCTTCCCCCCGCGCCAGGATCGCGACCTCCAGCGGGGTGCCGTCCGGCATGGAATCAAAGGCGTAATAGGTGGACATGCGCAGGCCCGGATTTTTGCGCCGTGGTTCGTTGTAGAGCGACAGCGACTGGATTTGCACGGCCTCACCCTCCGCCGTTTGGGCAACGACGCGCACCCGGTCCGTGGTTACCGCGTCAAAGCCGCAAAGGCGCAGGGTCTGTATTTTTTCGCCCCGGTGCACCATTTGCCAGCCGCCGTCCACAAAAGCCTCTAAAATGAAGCTGTCCGCGCCGCCGTCTTTTTTGAATGGGGTACCCCAGTAGAAATATTTCTCCGCGCTGCCCTTTTCCACGATCAACACGGTGTTGAAGGTTTGCGCGCCGTCCAGCCGGAATTCGTTCGTCCCGGGAATACGCTCCGCGCCCAGCAGCAGGTCGGGGGAACTGAATACCGGCTCCAGCAGGGGCAAACGCGCATCGTTGTATTGGATGACGCCGCTTGTGACAAGCACCGCCGACACGATGGCCAGCGCGGCAAATTTACGCCAGCGCGGCTGCCGGGCGGGGGCGACGGCCTTAGCCAGCAGCAGGACGGCCGTCAGCGCGCTCAGGGAACACGCCGCGAATAAGGACAGGCGCGGACCGACGCCCATACCGCCGTTGAGCAGGATGTTGATACCGAACGACGCGCCGAAAAAGGTTATGGCGAACACGCCGGCGGCGGCCAGGCTCCGCAGGATCAGCCGCCGCCCGCGCATACCCGCCGCCCGGGCTGCCGCAAAGGCGAAGGCGATAAAGATCGTTGCAGAAACGCCTGCCGCGATGGGATAAAGATGTCCATAGCGGTCCCAATCCAGGTAGAGGCGAGCGGCCCAGACCATGGCCGCGATCCATCCGGCAAACAGAGCCAGCGTGAGGAACAGCGGACGGTTCTTATCTGTTTTCATGTGGATGCCCCCTAAATAAATGAGTTGAAAGATATAATTTTCTTCAGCTTATCCAGTATAGCCCAATTACGCGCATTTGTCCAGTGTGTTTTTATGAAGGAGATGATCCTATCGTCATAGATTTTTCCACGCTCAAACCCAAGGAGCCGCCCGTGCTCGTCCTGCGCAACAAGAGCGGCAAGGCCCTGTGTATGCTATCGAACGCGGTGGATGTCGCAATCGACCTGAAGTACAACGAAGTGTCCACGCTGACCTTCACCATCGCCGATCACGTTGACGGGCAGCCCACAGAGGGCTACGACAAAATCATCGGCCTGCGCACGGTCGAGCTGCGCGGTGTCGGGCTTTTCGTCCTAATGAACCCCGAGACAACCAGCGACGGCATCGTGGAAAAGAAGAAATGCACCTGCTATTCCCTGGAGCATGAGTTCGTGAACAAGCAGATCTTCATGGAGAATGGCACATTCAATTTTTGGAATCCACTGGAATCTGGCAAGACGGTGCTGGGCGAAATCCTCCGGCTGATGCCTTCGTGGAGCGTCGGCGCCATCGACAGTACCCTTGTGGGGAAGTGGCGTACCTACGACGTGAAGGGAGAGAATATCTATTCCTTCATGAAGGGAACGCTCCAGAAAGCATACCAGTGCGTCTTTTATTTCGATACGTATAACCGGCTAATCCACGTGCGCGACGCCAGCCGCATCTCCCCCTCCAACAGCGTTTACATCTCCCTCGACAACCTCGCCAAGAAGATCGACGTCAAGGAGGACACAGACGGCATTGTCACCGTCCTGGACGTCAACGGCGCGGACGACGTCAACATCCGCGGCGTCAACCCGGACGGCACGAACAAAATAATCAACCTGGACTATTTTATGATGACCATGGAACCTGACGGTTCCAATGACAATTTCCCGGCCGGGATGATCCAGAAATATTGGGCGTGGAAGGCCGTATATCAGGAGAGCCGCGCCGCCTATTACAACCTTTCGGTGGAGTTTGTCATCCAGACCATGCGCAAGGTGACGGAAGAAGTTGCTCTGACGGATATGTTCGGCGAGAAAACAAAAGAGGAGTCCATCCAGGCGACCATCGTCCAGGGCATCGCGCGGGGCACGCATGTGAACAGCGATTTGAACGCTGTCAACGCGAGGATCCAGCAATGGGAAGCGAAGATTGCGGCGCAACAGAATTTATTGCTGAGCATCCAGGCAACGCTTGACGGCCTGCACGGCAGCCTGGTGTCCATCAACCAGCAAGCCAAAAT
>WRLJ01000195.1 GCA_009777685.1 Oscillospiraceae bacterium
GGGCAGGCGCGCCGCCGCCTTCACGTTGCGGCAGACCGCTTTCAAGCTCATGCTATGCGTCAGGCGGCTGACGCGGAGGGTGCGCAGCGCAAAGCCCGCGGCGGGG
This sequence comes from Oscillospiraceae bacterium, assembly GCA_009777685.1. Lineage (GTDB taxonomy): Bacteria > Bacillota > Clostridia > Oscillospirales > UBA929 > WRLJ01. The sequence continues at coordinate 107 of WRLJ01000195.1, forward strand.
ACGATCGTCGTCTCCATCGCGCCCTCCGCGCCAACGAACAGAAATTCCGCGCCGCGCTCACGGGCTTTGAACCACTGCGCCAGCGCAATGGCGGGATAGATATGCCCGCCAGTCCCGCCACAGGTGAATAAAACCCTCATACGCTCTCCCCCACCGACAGCTGGCGCGACACCGACAGCACGACGCCCATCGCCGCCATCTGGATCAGCAGCGACGAACCGCCGTAGCTGAAAAACGGCATCGAAATCCCCGTCACGGGAACCAGCCCCGTGACCACCGCGACGTTGAAGAACACCTGTAGGGCCAGCAGCGTCGTGACCCCCACCGCCAGCAAAGAACCGAAGCGGTCACGCGCCTTCAGCGCGATCCAGTATCCGCGCAAAATCAAAATGGCGAACAGCAGCAAAACCATCCCCGCGCCGATCAGCCCCAACTCCTCGCAGACAATGGCAAACACAAAGTCGTTGTGGCCCTCGGGCAGATAGAGATATTTCTGGCGGCTCGCGCCCAGCCCCACGCCGAGCAGACTGCCGGAGCCGATGGCCAGCAGGGACTGTATGGCCTGAAAGCCGTCCCCCAGGGGGTCCAGCCAGGGGTCGCGCCATATCGCCAGGCGTTCCTGCGCGTGAGGCATGAACTGCAAAATCGCGTACCCCGCCGGAACCGCCGCGCCGATGCCCAGGATAAAATACCGGAAATGCACGCCGCCGGCAAAGAGCATCACCGCGCCCGCGCCCGTCACCAACACCATCGCGCTCAGATGCGGCTGGAGAAACAGCAGGCCGAGGATGACGGCCAGGATTCCCGCGTAGGGCAGAATGCCGTACCGAAAGGTTTTCATGCGCTGATAATCGGCGGCCATCATCGCGGCGAACAGGACGATCATCGCAATCTTGGCGATCTCGGAGGGCTGTACGGAAATCGGGCCGAAGTAAATCCAGCGTTTGGCTCCGTTGATCTTCGTGCCGATGAACGGAACCAGCGCCAGCAGAATCATCGCCGTCAGCATCAGCGGAATCGAAAGCGCGCGGAAATATTGGTAGTTGACGCGCGAAATGACGTACATGGCAATCAGGCCGATCACCGCGTATGGGCCCTGCCGCAGCAGGAAGTAGGCGGGATTGCCCTCCGAGAAGTTGGCCGAGCTGGCAAACGCATAGCTGGCGGAGAACATCATGACCAGGCCGATACAGGAAATCAGCACGACCAAAACCGCAAACGGCAAGTCCATCGGCGCGCTCTGCCAATGGAACATCCCTTTTTTCGGCGGCCGGCTCTCCGCCGTTTCCGGTGTATGCGTCCGCTCCATGCGTCTCCTCCTTTTCATACGGGCATCCGGCCTTCCGGTCCCCTGCCCGCCCGGCGGCAGAGGCCGTTACGTTCTCGGCAGATTGGCCACGCCCAGCCATCCCAGCCAGCACAGCGCGATCGTGACCGCGGCGGCGACCCCTGCAATCACGGGTTCGCTCCATCCGATCATTTCCAGATGATGGTGGAACGGGGCCATCTTAAACATCCGCTTGCCCTTGGTTATCTTAAAGTATGAAACCTGCAAAATATCGCTAAACATCTCGAAGACAAAAACCGCGCCCATGACCAGCAGAATCAGCGGCGTTCCGGAGGCAAACGCCAATCCGCACAAGGCCCCGCCCAAAAACAGCGCTCCCGTGTCGCCCATGAAAACCTTCGCGGGATGAAAATTGTACAGCAAAAACCCCATCATCGCGCCGGCCAGCGCGGCCGCCGTCAGCGACATCCCCTCTTTTTCCCAGAGATACGCGAACGCCGTAAAGGCCGCCGCGATCGGCAGGGTAACGCTTGTACACAGTCCGTCCACCCCGTCCGTCAGGTTCACCGCGTTGACGATTCCCACGACCACCGGCAGAGCAAGGACCATATATACGACGGCGTTCAGGCGCAGGGTCACGCCCGTAAACGGGATATATATATCCGTGGTCAGGTGTCCAAAATACCGCAGAAACGCGATAAACGCCGCGGCGGCCGCCATTTGGAGCGCCAGCTTCTGCAGCGCGGTCAGGCCCATGTTCCGCTGCTTTCTGACCTTGGCCAAATCATCCAGCAGGCCGATCACGCCGCAAACCCCGGCAAAGCCCAAAATCATCAGATGACTGTAATCCCCCCGCATCATCAGCGGCCAGCCGACCGTGACGACCACCAGCGCAATCCCGAAAATGAACATCAGGCCGCCCATCGTCGGCGTTCCGGCCTTTGAGCTGTGCCATTTCGGCCCTTCCTCGCGGATGCTTTGCCCGAGCTTCAGCCGCCGCAGGACCGGCAAAAGAACGACGCCTGACAACACCGTCGCCAAAAACGCCCCGGCAAAGGAAAATGCGATCTCAACCAACAGGCTCACCTCCGTGAAAATGCGTCCGGATTATTTCCCGTTCGTCCATCGGGTAGGATATGCCGCGGACCTCCTGGGCCGTTTCGTGCCCTTTTCCGCAGATCAGAACCGTATCCCCCGGCCGGGCCAGACTCAACGCCGCGCGGATGGCCTTGCGGCGGTCCGTGACCGCGTGAGGCTTCGCGCCCTCCATGCCGGCCAGGATATCGTCAATGATACGCTCCGGCTCCTCCGTGCGCGGGTTGTCCGAGGTCACGACGGCGATATCCGCCAGACGCGCGGCGATCCCGCCCATCAGCGGGCGCTTGGTCCGGTCGCGGTCGCCGCCGCAGCCGAATACGGCAATCACGCGCTCCCGGGTATACTCCCGCGCCGTACGCAGAACATTTTCCAGCGCGTCCGGCGTATGCGCGTAGTCGATCAGCACCGTAAACCCCGCCGGAACCGGAACGACCTCCATCCGTCCGCGGACGGGCGGAATGCCCGGCATCGCCCCGGCAATCTCCGGAAGACTCATGCCCAGCGCCAGCGCCGCCGAAATCGCCGCCAGCGCGTTGTATACGGTAAAGCGCCCCGGCGTGCCCCACGCGACCGTGTCCCGCGCGCCGTCCGCCTGTACGGTAAACCGGACGCCCGCCGCGCCGCACTCGATCTCCGAGGCGCGGACGCGGGCCGCTCTGTCAATGCCATAGGTCGTCAGCCGCCGGCCGTGTTCCCGGTTGAGCCGCCGCCCGTATTCGTCGTCCGCGTTGACAATCCCGTGCCTGCACTGGCCGAACAGCATGGCCTTGGCCTTGTAATAGGCCTCCATATCCTTGTGATAGTCCAGATGGTCCCGCGTCAGGTTGGTGAACACCGCCGCCTCATACTCCACGCCCGCGACGCGGCGCTGCTCCAGCGCGTGGGACGAGACCTCCATCACGCAATGCGTGCAGCCCGCGTCCGCCATTTCCTTAAACAGGCTATGCAGGGCCGGCGCGTCCGGCGTGGTGCGTCCGGCGGGCAGCTCCCGGTCCAGATACAGCACATGGTTGGTTCCCACCAGCCCCGGTATATGTCCCGCGGCCTTCAGCAGGCCGTACAGCAAATGCGTTACCGTCGTCTTTCCGTTCGTCCCCGTAATGCCGGCCATGACCAGCCTCCGGGCCGGATGGCCCGAAAAGGCCGAACCCAGGCGATGCAGGGCTTCCCGCGTGTCACGCACCGCGATGTAGGGGACGCCCTCTCCCGCGGGCCTTTCGACGACCACCGCCCGCGCGCCGTTCTCAATCGCCCGCCGGACGTATTCATGCCCGTCCCGCGACGCCCCGGCGACGGCGACAAACAGCCCGCCCGGCCGCACAGAGCGGCAGTCGTTGTGAATGCCGCTGATCTCCCAGCGCGGGTCCGCGTTGGTCTCCAGTACGTCCAGTTCCTCCAGCAGCTCCGTCAGCAGCATCGGCGGCGCCCTCCCGTCCGGATTTGGCGCGACGCCGCCCTGGCTATCCTGAAACCGCGCGTTGAGCTATCTTAACCGGTCCACCGCGCCCGCGTCCTCCACCGAGTCGTTGCGGAATTCAACCTCCACGACCGAGCCGAACGGAATCAGGCTGCCCGGCTCCTCCCTTTGCAGGGCCGCCCTCACCACATCGCCCGCGTAAGGCAGGGCGCCGGTGGCCCGCATAAACAGCCCGGCCTCCCTCAGGGTCTGGTTGGCCCTCTCCGGCGTCATGCTGACCACATTCGGCATCGCCACTTCTCCGTCCTGCGGCCCGCCCTCCGTATAGATCAGCATTTCCGCCGTCGCGGGCAGC
>WRLJ01000196.1 GCA_009777685.1 Oscillospiraceae bacterium
CGCACGGGGATGCCGCCCCCCGCGGCGGGCCCCCCGCCGGCCCGTGCGGGAATGGGATTGCCGGGGGCGGCGTGACGGTGGACGGAGCGGTCGCCTCTTTGGGCGACGCCGCCGACCCCCTGACCCAGCGCATTGAGATTGACGGCGTTCCCCTGCCGGATGTGCGCCGGCCTGTTTACATAGTTCTCTATAAGCCGCGCGGCGTAGTCACGACGCGCAGTGACGAGAAAAACCGCCGCACCGTTCTGGATCTGCTTCCGCCGGAGCTGCGGCACGTCGTCCCCGCGGGGCGGCTGGATATCAGCTCCGAGGGCCTTCTGATTCTCACGAATGACGGCGCGGCGGTCTACGCGCTGACGCACCCGAAGCATGAGGTCGGCAAAACCTATCTGGCCTGGTGCCAAACCGGCGGCGAGGTGTCCGTCGAACGCGCGATGGCGGTCCTGCGCCGGCCCATGACCCTGGACGGACAGGATATCCGGCCTGCCCGGTGCCGCGAGGTTTCGCCGGGCCTGCTTTCCATCACCATCCACGAGGGGAAAAACCGGCAGGTGCGCCGGATGTGCGAGCACGCGGGCCTGCATGTAACGCGCCTGAAGCGCTGCGGCGAGGGGCGCGTGTCTTTGGACGGTCTGAAGCCGGGATGCTGGCGTCATCTCACCCCGGAGGAGCTGAGCTGGCTCGACGCGTTGAAAGCCGCCTCCCCCGTTCCCGAAACACCATGAAAAACGTGATCGTGGCCGGCGCGGGGCCGGCCGGCCTGACGGCGGCGCTGTACGCCGCGCGCAACGGGTGTAAAGTCAGACTCCTTGACAGCAACGGCGTCGCGGGAAAGAAGCTGAACATCACCGGCAAGGGCCGGTGCAACGTGACCAATGACTGTGATCCGGACACCTTTATGGCCAACGTCCCCCGCAACGGCCGGTTTTTATACAGCGCCTTTTCCGCCTATCCGCCGCGGGAGGTCATGCGGTTTTTTGAATCGCGCGGCGTTCCGCTGTCCGTGGAACGCGGGCGGCGCGTGTTCCCTCAGAGCGGCCGCGCGCGGAATATTACGGACGCGCTGACCGGCGCGCTGGCGGAGCGGGGGGTGCGGGTGGAACACGGCAAAGTCACCTCCCTGTGGCTGGAGGACGGCGTACTGCGCGGCGCCGCCGCCGGCGGCCGGCGTATCCCCGCCGACGCCGTCATCGCGGCGACGGGCGGGCTGTCCTATCCCCTGACCGGCTCGGACGGGAGCGGCTACGCGCTTGCGCGGCAGGCGGGCCATACCGTTACGCCGACGGAGGGCGTGCTGACGCCGCTGGAGTCGCCGGACGCGTTCTGCGCGGAGCTGGCGGGGCTTTCGCTGAAAAACGTGACGCTGTCCCTAATCAGCCCGGAGGGAAAACGGATTTGGCGCGAAGGACCGGGCGAAATGCTCTTCACCCACACGGGCCTGTCCGGCCCGCTGGTGTTGACCGCGTCCTCCTACTGGAAACCGGGGCTTCACGCGCAGATCGACCTCAAGCCCGGCCTGGATGAACGCCAGCTGGACGCGCGCGTTCTGCGCGACCTGTCGGAACGGTCGGCGCAGGAGATGGGCAACGCGGCGCGCGGGCTTTTGCCGAAATCCCTGGTTCCCGTGGCGCTGGCCATGAGCGGGATAGACACGGGCACGCGGGCCGGCGCGGTGACGCGCGGCGGACGCAAAGCCCTGACCGGCGTTCTGAAGGCCATGCCCGTGCGAATCGGCGGCAAGGCCCCCATCGCCGAGGCAATCATCACCCGCGGCGGCGTAGATGTCCGCGAGGTAAACCCGGGAACGATGGAAAGTAAGCGGCTGAAGGGCCTGTACTTCGCCGGCGAGCTTTTGGACGTCGACGCCCATACCGGCGGTTTCAACCTGCAAATCGCCTTCTGCACGGGATTCGCGGCGGGAATTGACCAATAAAGGAGCCATCACACATGCGCAGCATTGCCATTGACGGGCCTTCGGGCGCCGGAAAAAGCACCATATCGCGGCGGCTGGCCCGTGATCTGGGTTTTCTGTATGTCGACACCGGGGCCATGTACCGCGTGGTCGGGCTGTATGCCCTGCGGCACCCCGAAACGCCCATAGCCGAAGCGTTGGAAAACATCCGCATGGATATGCGCTATCAGGACGGTCTGCAGCGCATGTACTTAAACGGCGAGGACGTCACCGACGCCATCCGCCGCCACGAGGTTTGCAGGGCCGCCTCCGATGTCTCCGCACTGCCCGGGGTGCGCGCTTTTTTGCTGGACCGCCAGCGGAGCTTTGCGAAAACCCATGACGTCATCATGGACGGGCGTGACATCGGGACGGTGATTCTGCCGGACGCGGATATCAAAATTTTTCTCACCGCCGACGCGGAGGACCGCGCGCGCCGCCGCTATGACGAGCTTTGCGCCAGGGGCACGGCCCCCGATTATCAGACCGTTCTCAGCGATCTCCGCAAACGGGACTATAACGACGCCCATCGCGCCGCCGCGCCCCTGACCCCCGCCGCCGGCGCGGTCATCGTCGATACCACCGGCAATACCTTTGAGGAAAGCGTCCGGGCGCTGAAAAGGATCATCCGGAAGAAATTGAGGTTATAGGCCGATGTTGTACAGGTTTCTCTACGGCTTGATTCACGTCTATTTCCGCCTGTTCTACGGCTTGCGTATCTACGGGCAGGAAAACGCGAAGCCCGGGGCCATGATCGTCGTGTGCAACCACAGCAGCATGGGCGATCCCATCTACGCCGCGGCGTCGATGCCGGACGCGATGCGGCTCCGCTTCATGGCCAAGGCCGAGCTGTTCCGTTTCGCGCCGCTGAGGCGGTTGATCGCCGCTTTGGGGGCGTATCCCATCGAGCGCGGGGCGGGCGACATCGGCGCGCTCCGAAAGTCTCTGGAGATGCTGAAAAACGGTCAAAAACTGCTCATTTTCCCCGACGGAACCCGTTCGGACATGGAAAACCCCGATAACGCCAAAAACGGCGCGGCGCTTTTGGCCTGTAAATCCGGCGCGCCCGTGCTTCCGGTGTACATCTCCCCCGACCGCAGTTTCCTGTACCGCCGCCTTTACATCGTGATCGGGGAAAGCTATATACCCCGGCTTCCGGAGGGTATGCCGCGCGCCGAAGGATACCGCCGCATCACGCAGGATATGATGAAGCGCATCTACGCCCTGAGGACCGTCGGGGAAAAGCACAATGAGCGGCGCTGAGGGCTATAGCCGCATCGTCGGCCCGCGCCGTTTGAGCGTGTGCGGCTCCGCCGGATTCTGCTTCGGCGTGGGCCGGGCCGTGGATATGGCGATGAGTCTGACGGAAGCCCTGCCGGAGGTCTACTGCGCCGGGCCGCTGGTACACAACGGCCGCGTCCTGGAGGAGCTGCAAGCCCGCGGTCTCCGGATTGCCGGAGACCTGTCCGAGGTCCCGCCGAACGCCCACATCCTGATCCGCAGTCACGGCGCGTCCAGAGAACTGCGGCAATCGCTGGAGGGCCGCCCCGTGACGGACGCGACCTGCCCCTGCGTGGCGCGCATCCATGACATCGTGCGCCGGGCCGGGCCGGATACCCACATCCTGATGCTGGGCGACCCGGAGCATCCCGAGGTGCGGGCGACGGCAAGCTGGTGCCGTTCGGTCAGCGTGTTCGACGGCCCGGAGGCCTTGGAAACACTGTCACGCGCCCATCCGGAATGGGAAAGCATGTCTCTGATTGCGGTCGCGCAAACCACCGCGTCCCTTGTCCTTTGGGAAGTTTGTGTGGATTTTTTGAAAAAAGCCTATACAAACGCGCAAATTCTTGATACAATATGCCATGCGACCAGTATGAGACAACAGGAAGCGGCTGCAATGAGCGCCCAGACCGACGTGATGTTCGTCGTGGGCGACCGGAAAAGCTCCAATACAAACCGATTAGCGGGCGTATGTGAGCGGGCCGTTCTGATCCAGTCGGCAGACGAGCTGGATGGGTATAGATCCGAAATCCTGTCCTCTGGCCATATTGGTATCACGGCCGGCGCGTCTACGCCGGCGTCCACAATCAAGGAGGTCGTTGAAAAGATGACGGAGGAAATGAAGAAAGCTGAACAAGCTGCCGGGCCTGAAACCACGCGGGAAATCGCGGCGCCCGCGGAAGACGCGGCCGCCGCGGAAAATCTGGACCCTGCGGAAGAAGCCGCGCCCGCGGAGGAAACCGTTTCTGCGGAAACGGAGCCTGTTGCCGCACCCGATGCGGTCGATCCA
>WRLJ01000197.1 GCA_009777685.1 Oscillospiraceae bacterium
TTGACGAGTTGTATGTTTTTAACGGCACCGCTTTGTCGAGAGAAGAAATCGTCGGTTTATACGGCTTTATACCGGCAGACCCGCCGGAGCCGCTTACCCCGGACGTTCCCGCCAGAACAGACGCTAGCGGTACGCTTCATCATCAATCCATCTACTACAGCTTTGACGACGATCTTGGCGGCGCCATTGGGATCACCAATATGCCGCGCGCGTTGGACGACAACCTGAGCAACGTTGAACTGGTGGAGAGCGACCGCGGCGGCGGAGCGGCAAAATTTACCGGCTCCAACGGCTTGTATTTGGGGCAGGGACTGATCAATACCGGCAGCTATTCCATTGCCATGTGGATCAAGCCGGACGCGGAGATTCCCCAAAGCCGAAGCGCGGGATTGTTCTTCGGCAGATGGGATAATGACAACTTTATCGCTCTGATCCCGCGCAGCGACCTGCCTGAGGACTCTCCTGACGGATGGGGCCTGTGGTCGGGCACCCACTGGTCGGATAACTACAGTGGAAGCACACAGCGACTGGTCCCGGGCGAATGGCAGCACTTGACGATTACCGTAACCAATACGAACAACAACAGTAACACAAACACAAACAGCACCGTGCGGCTCTATCTGAACGGGATTGAAATCGAAAGGCCGGCGGGCCAGTTCCAGGCCAACCAAATACGGAATATGTTCCGCAACCGCGAGACCGCCGAATTCTTCCTGGGCACCGCCAGCGGCGGCGGGTTCGAGGGTCAGATCGACGACCTGTATATTTACAACAGAGCGATTTCCGCCAACGAAGTCCTGCAATTGGTGGCGGGCGAGATCGGCACGGACCCCGCCGAAACGCCCGTGCTGCCGGCCAAGGACGCCAACGGCGCGTACTACTGGTCCTTTGACGGCGACTTCGGCGGCGCGGCCTCCGTCGCCACCACGCAGGAGCTGACAGGCGTCCAGAAAACCATCATGGGCACCACCGAGATCGTTCCGGCCGGCAGGATCGGCGGCGCGGCGCACTTCTCCGGCAACAACGGCCTGTACCTGGGCCAGAACGCCATCACCTCCGATACCTACTCCGTCTCCTTCTGGGCGCGGCCCCAGGCCCGGAATCAGGGCACCTCCATGTTCTTCGGCGGCCTGACCGGAACCGACAACATCAGCATCATGGCCAACCGCGCGGGCAATAACAACAGCGGCGCGCGGGTGGGCGGCACCAATTATAACGCATCGTCCACGCCGACGCTGAACGGTTGGTCGCACTTTGCCTTTGTGGCCGACGGCGGAACCGCCGACCTCTACATCAACGGCTTCCGCGTGGCGGGCGGAGCCTCCAATCCCGATCTGTTCACCAGCATGGTTGGCGGGGATTTCTATCTCGGCCTGAATCTGGACCAGCGGGCCTTTGTCGGGCAGATCGACGAGCTGTATATCTATGACGGCAAGGCGCTGACCGTGGCCGAGGTCAAGGAGCTGTCCGGCTCGCTGGACGCCAGCGGGCTGTACACCCCGGGCCTGAACACGGCTTACGCCGATCCCGCGGCTCCGGTGTTCGGCAATGTCAGCGTGCATGATCCCTCGATCATCAGAATTTCTGAATCTGCCTCCCAGCGTCCGGGTGAGTACTTCGTCATCGGCTCTCATCTGGCCGCCGCGCACTCCACCAATATGCTCTCCTGGACGACGTTCCCCGGCAGCACCAATGAGTCCAATATGTTCCATCCCGTCACCGGTACCGTCGGGAACGGCGGCGAGGGGATGACCATCCGGACCATGGCGCAGCAGCGGACCGCCGTCGATATGCAGGGCTTTAACTACTGGGCCAGCGATATCATTGAGATGCCCAACGGAAAATTTTATCAATACTACAGCCTGACCCGAACCTTCGGCTCCACCACCAGCGGCGTCGGCGTGGCCATTGCCAACCAGATCGAGGGTCCCTACATTGCCATCGACCTGTTTGTCAAGTCGGGCAATCAAGGCAGTCCCACCCGCGCCCCGGACGGAGCGGTCTTCAACGCCAACATCCACCCCAACGCCATAGACCCCACGCCGTTCTTTGACAAGGACGGAAAGTTCTGGCTGACCTACGGCTCCTGGAGCGGCGGCTTCTTCATCTACGAAATGGATGAGGATACCGGCCTGCCTCTGACGGGTTCCGCCCTCAACGCCGAGAACAACGGCTACGGCAGACTGCTCTACAACAGCACCCACAACCCCATCGAGGGCCCGTATATTATGTACGTCCCCGAGGCGGACTACTATTACATGTTCGGCTCCTACGGCGGTCTTGACGCCAACGACGGCTACAACGTGCGTATGTTCCGCTCCAAAAATCCCGACGGGCCTTACGAGGACGCGCGGTATAGCAACCTCACCGAGAGGGTGGCGGAAAACAACGCCTCCGACCTGTTCGTCGGCGGGCACCGCTACATCGACACCGGCGTCAAGGTATTGGGCGGCTATAAATTCGGCCGCGTGGGCGACGAAGAGGCCGCCGGAACCGGCTACCTCTCCCCCGGGCACAACAGCGCCTACTATGACTCCGACACGGGCCGGGCGTTCATCGTGCCCCATACGCGCTTCGAGGGCGGCGGAAACGGCCATCAGGTGCGCGTGCATGAGATGTTTGTTACCGCGAACGGCTGGCTGGCCGTCGCCCCGCTGCGCTACGACGGCAGCAACCCCGCGCGTGCGTTTACGCCGCGGGAGGTGGTTGGAACATACAAAATCCTCAACCACGGGCGCGACAGCAACGCGGGCGTGGCGAATATGAAGACGGTCACGCCGTATAACTTCCAGCCTGACGGCACAGTTACGAATGCCAGCAACGCCGTTGTGGGCTCGTGGGTCCTATCCGGCGATCATACCGCTGCCATTACGCTCACCGGCGTTGCTGGCATGAACGGCACCTACAGCGGCGTGTTCCTGCGGCAGTGGGATCAGGACAACAGCGTCTGGGCGCAGACCTTCACCGCCATTTCCAACGACGGCCTGGCCCTTTGGGGCGTAGGCGTGGCGAAGGCGTCCCCGGCCGCCGTGTTTGAAATCACCTTTAACGCCGCCGGCGGCAGCGTCAGCCCCGCGTCCGCGGTGACCGGCATGGACGGCAAGCTGGCCGCCCTGCCGACGCCGTCCAAAGGCGGGGAGACTTTCCTGGGCTGGTTTACGCTGGCAGAGGGCGGCACGGAAGTCACAGCCGACACCTACTTCACCCAGGACGGGACGATATACGCCCAATGGGAAGCGGTTTCCCTCGGCGGCACAGCCAGCATTACCGGCACAAGCGCCATCGGGCAGACGCTGACGGTCCAGACCGGAAGCATCACCGGCGGGTCGGGCGCGTTTGCCTTCCAGTGGAAGGCGGACGGCGAGGAGGTCGGGACTGACAGCACGACCTATGACCTCACCGGCGCGGACGCGGGCAAAATCATCACCTGCGTTGTCACCCGCGCCGACGCGGAGGGCTTTGTGACGGCGACCCTGGCCGGCGGCGCGGTACCGTACAACATCGTGCTGCATGTAACCGGCCATACCGGCGCGGACGCCGTGAGCTTTGCCGCGCTCCCGTCCAGTACGACGGAGACGACCGGCCGCGCGGCGGATGAGATTACCATTTACTACAATCTGGACAGCGGCGGGACGCTCAACAGCGAGCTGAGCTTTAACCACTCCATCGCTTTGGTGGATACGGCCGGCAGCGGAACAAGGACCTACACCGTGGCCGGCGGCCACGCGCTCGCCGGGGTGATCACCATCAGCGCCGCCTTTGTCCACACCGATTTAACGCCCCAGCATATCGAGTACGCGGAGGACGTCGTCCATAAAATCTACGGCGACGCGCCGTTCACCAACCCGCTGACCGATGAGGCCGACGGCACAGGCGAGGTCACTTACGAAAGTGACGATACGGACGTCGCAACGGTGGACGAGGACGGCGAGGTAACGATTGTGGGCGCCGGAACGGCAACGATCACGGCCACCAAGGCCGCGTGCGCCGAATATGAGGAGGCTCAGGCGACCTACGAGCTGGAAGTTCTGGCAAAAGAGCTGACCGTGGATGTTGAGGCGGTGTACAACCCGGCGGAGGAGGCAGGCGAAGGCACGGTGTCGCTGAATCTTGGGACGCCCGCCCTGCTGGGCGTTGCCGGAACCGACGACGTATCGCTGGAAACCCCGCTGCCGACAGGCTCGGTGGATGGCGCAGCGGACGAGAACGCGCCGGTCATCCTCAGCGCCCCCTA
>WRLJ01000198.1 GCA_009777685.1 Oscillospiraceae bacterium
GGCCCGCCGCGCGGCGCGCGGGGTCGGGGGGGCGGGGGGCCGCCGCCGAGGCGGCCGCGCCGGCGGGCATCCCCAAGGCGGCCAGAGTCGCCCGTCCCGTGACGCCGTCGACCAGCAGGCGGTTCCTGCGCTGGAACCAGCGGACGGCCTCCGCTGTTTTGGGGCCGTATATGCCGTCCACCCGGCCGGCATAATAACCCCAGTTTTTCAGTCTTTGCTGGATTTGCCGGACCGTCTCGCCGGTGGAGCCCTGCCGGTAGACTGCCGCGCCGGCCTCCATCGCCCCCATAACCAGCCAGAACACAAAGAGGTTCACCAAAAAAACCACAGCCACAGCCATACCCAGTTTGCGTTTGTTCATCGCCGCGTCCCTCCGAAAAAGTTTCGGGTTTATTCTATGCGGACGGGCCTGGATTATGATTGTTAAAAAACGCCTTACTGTATTTTCAGCACCTGTCCCACCAGGATCATGTCGCTGGTCAGGTTATTCAGCCGTTTGATTTCATCGACGGTCGTTCCGTACCGCTGCGCCAGCAGCCAGAGCGTGTCGCCCGCCTGGACGGTGTGCGTCGTGACCGCGCCGGGAATCCTCAGCACCTGCCCCACCAGGAGCGTGTCGCCGGTCAGGCCGTTGAGCGAGCGGATCGCGTCAACGGTCGTGCCGAAACGCTGGGCCAGCAGCCAAAGGGTGTCCCCCGCCCGCACCGTATACTCAAACGATCCCGCCGGCGGCGGCGGCGTGGGGCCGGGCGGCGGAAGCGTCACGTTATTGCGGATGCCCCAATAGGTGCTGTACAGCGCGTTCCACGTCATTGGGCCCACGATGGCGTCCGCGTTCAGCCCCCGCATGTTCTGGAACGCGATCACGGCCTGCGCCGTGGCGCTGCCGAAAATCCCGTCCTGCGTCAGGCCGGGGATGCCCGGATAAAACTCGCTGATGAAGGTCAGGATGTATTGCAGCGTAATCACGTCGACCCCGCTGGAGCCGACCCGCAGGATCGCGCTGGGCGGCACCGTCCCGATGCCCAGCGCCGTTCCCTCGCTGTCCAGATTGGCCAGCCGCGCCACGGCCACATAGATAAACGATATCCGGTTCCAGGTCGCCTGGCCGACAACGCCGTCGGGAGAGAGATTGAACACGCTTTGAAACTGCCGGACCGCCGCCTGCGTGGTGGCGCCGAACACGCCGGGATCGTCGGTGATCTGCGGGATGGCGGGATAGTTCCTCCGGATGCGGTTGAGGTAGGTCTGGATGGTCTGCACGGCCAGCCCCGTGCTGCCCAATTGCAGCGTCGTGCCCGGGAAGGAGATCACGATGCCGGTGATGATGTTGGTCTGCGAAATTTCGACATCGCTGGGATAGTAATGCCGCAGAATCTGAAGCGCGGAGCGGCCCTGATTGGCCAGCGTCACGGTCCCCCACTGCGACATCCCCGCGCAGGTGACGGTCGTGCCGCTGCAAAAGGAGGTGAAGAACGGCGCGAGCTGACCCGCCCGCCGTACATAGCGGTTGAAGACGGTATCGACGATGCGGCTGATGGATTCGTAAATGGTCCGCCCATAGACAAAATACTGGTCATAGGCCGTGCTGTTGGTGATGTCGAAATTATACCCCTGGCTTCGGTACCATTGCGTGAAGACCCGGTTGAGGGCGAAGGTGATGATGGCATAGATGTTGGCCTCCAGCGACGCCTGGGGCCAGGTGGGGTATATCTCGCTGCTGGCGACGTTCTTGACGTAGTCGGGAAAGGATACCTGCACATTCTGCGCGTAGGCCGAGGGGCGGCCCAGATGCACGGTGATCGGGTTTGGGATGATGACCTGCCTGAGCGTGAGAGGCATGATCGTGCTGACCGCCGGCGCGGCGGGATTGCGGGGCGTCGTCATGGCGACGGCGTGCCGCCCGATCAGGATTTCCTCCCGGAGGGGTCTTGTCTGGTTCTGCGCCAACGGGATCAGCTGGACAGGCTGGATGGCGGTCTCGCCGTCGAAGATTTGCGCGTCGGCGATGTGCAGCTCGTTAAAGCCCTCCCGCAGCGCCGTTATGTCATAGGTGGAATACGGCCTGCCCGTATAGCCTGGGTCCAGCGACAGGCTCCGGTCCGCCGCCTCCAGTGAAACCGGCTCCGTCTGCCCGCTTTCGTCCGTCGTCAGGTCATACAGGACCTTGCCCTGCTGGCTGGCGATTCGCACCCGCACGCCGGCCAGCGGCAGGGCGTCCCCCGCTGCCGCCGCCTGGATGATAAGGTTTCCCTTTCCCATATTTGTCTCCCTTCCGCCCGGTTGAATTCCGGCCTTTTGCTTTCATTGTATTCAAACGCGCGGGCGGATGTGCTTGCTGTATGCGCATACCAAAGCAGGGACGCGGCGGCGGCCGCGTCCCTGCTTTGATAGGTTTCGGGGCGTCAACGCCCCGCGATCGCCTCCCGTGCCATTTCCACCCAGCGCGCGGCGTTGCGGGGGGTTCCGCCCAGCGTGTGGTTGTCCTTCATGATGATCTCCAGCACACAGCTTTCCGCCGGCGCGACGGCCCTTTTCAGCTCGGCGCGGACGGCGTCCTCATCCATCACGCTCTGCGCCAGCGGCGACGGAGCGGGCTTGACCGAGGCGATATAGTCCCCGCCCAGCAGCTCCGGAAGCATTTCCCAGTCGGCCCACGGCGAGACGGACACGCGGCGCAGGCGCGGGAGCGTCCTGACATACTTCCAGCGCGGGTCAAACCCCTCGCAGCAGCCGTAGCAGTTCAGGCCGAAGCGCTCGGCGATTTTCAGGTGGTACGGGAAAATAAACTCGCCGTACATGTCCGGGCTGACCGCCGTCGTCTCCTGGCTCTCGACAAAGCCCCACATATCCATCGCGGTCACGCGGTTCGGGTCATAGCCCGGCCGGGGCAGGCTGTGGGTGTAGCCGAAGCCGCCGGAGCCGGTGTATGTGCCCTCCGTGTTCAGCGCAAGATACCCGTTTTCCTCCAGAAAGTCCAGACGCGCCAGCCACCCGTCGCAGAGCAGGCCCATCAGCTTATGCACGTTATCCGGCTCGACGATCAGGTCACACATGAAATTCTCCAGGCCCCGGATGTCGATGAAGTGGCGCGTCATGCCCATCGACCACCACCACGCCGTCTTGCGGCGCACGGTCAGGATGCCGTCGAAAATCTCATGCGCCAGAGCCAGCACCGCGCCGGACTCCTCTTGGTCGATCACGATTTCCGGGAAGTGCAGCTTCGGCAGGTCGCGGTCGTAGTCCTCCACGGCGGGGATCATGATGAACGAGCCCTGTCCCTGATTGCCGTGCTCCCGTTTCAGCTCCAGCCCCCAGCCGGTGTCGGAGTAGGAGTACGGAACGTCAAAGTACGGCTCGATGACCTTATCGTCCTTCAAGACCTCAAACCAGTAAATCTGCTTGAGCAGGAACATCTCCCACACACGCGCCATCGGCGCGGCGCACCGCAGGGACGAGGCGGGGATGCACTCGTTCCATCCGTTTTCGGGGTCGATGAACACGACCGGCTCCCGCGTTTCCAAATCATTGTGCCGCCGCCACAAATCGGCTTTTTCCTTCTGCACGGGCAGCGCCGCGATTTCGGCCACGCGGCGGCCCAGCTCCCGTAGCCGCTCCTTTTCGGCGGCGGAGAAGGTCAGCGTATCGTTCATCGCCTGGATGACTGGCATCCCCGACGCCGTTTGCAGCGTCGCGGGGTCCCGTTTGGCTGTACTCATAAAAATCCCCTCCGTTTATGTTAGGCGTTTTCCCCCGCCGCCCACAGACCCAGCGCCGGGTTGCTGATATAAAATATTTCCTCGCCGCTCAGGGTGTTGGGGCCGTCCTTCAGAACCGCGGGGTCGTAGAGGCGCAGAGCCTCCTCCAGCGGCATATAGCCGAAGCCAACGCCCTCGATTTCCTCCCGCGTCAGCTTCCCGGCGGCGTAGATGACGGAAAACCGCCCTTCCGGCGAGGCCTGGATCAAATGCGCGGCGGCGGAGAGGTTTTCCCGCAAATCCTCATTTTCGCGCACTTGCGCCAAAATCCGCTCCCGTCCGGCATACCCGTATTTGCGGATCAGCGCGTCCACCCGGTCGTCTTCGCCGAAGCGCCGGACGCCTGGCCCGATGATGATCAGCCTGCCTCCGTCCGCCATCGCCATGCGCGTGCGGTAGATGGCCTTGTTGCCCAGCCACGTGCTTTTGAACTCGTCCTCATCGAGGTACA
>WRLJ01000199.1 GCA_009777685.1 Oscillospiraceae bacterium
CAAGGAAAACAAGCTGGACCGCATCGTGGGCCGCACCGCCGAGATCGAGCGCGTGATCCAGATTCTAAACCGCCGCCAGAAAAACAACCCCTGTCTGATCGGGGAGCCGGGCGTCGGCAAAACGGCCATCGCCGAGGGGCTGGCCCAGCGGATTGTCGAGGGCGCCGCGCCGCAGAAGCTGCTGTCCCGCGAGGTGTATCTGCTGGATTTGACCGCGCTGGTCGCCGGCACACAGTTCCGCGGGCAGTTCGAGAGCCGTATGAAGGGCCTGATTGAGGAAATCCGCAAGCTGGGCAATATCATCCTCGTCATCGACGAGGTGCATAACCTGGTCGGAGCGGGCGACGCCGAGGGGTCCATGAACGCCGCCAACATCTTAAAGCCCGCCCTCTCGCGCGGGGAAATACAGGTCATCGGCGCGACGACGTTCGCGGAGTACCGCAAGCACATCGAAAAGGACGCCGCGCTGGAGCGCCGCTTCCAAACCGTGACCGTCGCGGAGCCGTCCATCGCCGAATCCGAGGAAATCATCATGGGCGTCGCCCATTACTATGAGCAATTCCACGGCGTCCGCATCCCGCGCGACGTCGCCAAGCAGGCCGTGGCGCTCAGCGAACGCTACATCACGGACCGCTATCTGCCCGACAAGGCCATCGACCTGATCGACGAGGCCTGCTCTGACCTGAATCTGAAAAGCCGCGTCATCCAGCAGGGCGACGCCCTGCGCAGGCAGCTGGACGCGGTCCGCTCCGAGCGCGAGCCGCTGATGAATCCGTCGGCGGCGGCGGGCGATACCCGCGCGTATGAGCGTCTGGCCTCCCTGCGCAGCCGCGAGATCGTGCTGCTGGGCAAGCTGGAGGAAATCATGAAGGACGGCGCGCCGGAGCTGACGGTGGAAAACCTGTCCACCGTCATTGAGCAGTGGACCAAAATTCCCGCCGCGAAAATCCGGCGGCAGGAGTTTGAACGGCTGGAGCATCTGGGGGCCCGCCTGAAAAACCGCCTGGTCGGGCAGGACGAGGCCGTGGAGGCCGTGGCCTCCGCCATCAAGCGCAACCGCGTGGGGATCTCGCCCAAGCAAAAGCCTGTTTCGTTCATCTTCACCGGTCCCACGGGGGTCGGCAAGACGGAGCTGGTCAAGCTGCTGGCGCAGGATATGTTCGATACGCCGGAATCCCTGATCCGTCTGGATATGTCCGAGTTTATGGAAAAGCACGCCGTTTCGCGCATCATCGGTTCGCCGCCGGGCTATGTCGGTTACGACGAAGCCGGGCAGCTGACGGAAAAAATCCGCCGCCGCCCGTACAGCGTCGTCCTCTTTGACGAAATCGAGAAGGCGCATCCGGACGTGCTGAACATCCTGCTGCAAATCCTGGACGACGGCCATATCACGGACGCGCACGGGCGGCGCATCAATTTTGAGAACACCATTGTCATCATGACCTCCAACGCCGGCAGCGGCGAGCGCAGCAGCGGCTCGGTCGGCTTTAATCAGACGCTGACCGGAATGGGGCGCGAGCGCGCGATGAAAGCCCTGTCGGACGTCATGCGCCCTGAGTTTATCAACCGCGTCGATGAGGTCGTGGCTTTCCGCTCCCTCTCGAAGGAGGACTTCCTGGCCATCGGGCGCATCATGCTCGGAGACTTGTCCGGCATTTTGGAAAAACGGGGTATTTCCCTGCATTACAGCGACGAGGCGCTGGCGTATCTTGTGGATCAGTCCTTCTCCCTCAAATTTGGCGCGCGCAACCTGCGCCGTGTGATTCAGAAGGAGATCGAGGACCCCCTCGCCGCTCAGATGATCCGCGGATATGCCCACGCCCCGAAAATCGCCAACGTCAAGCTCAGACCCGAAAACGCCGCGAAAGAAGGGGAACCGTCCCCGGCGGGCACAGGGAGGATCGAAATCCTATTGTTATAGCCTTGCTGAACTGGTTCCGGGCCAACAGGCGGCTTTTGCCGTTCCGTCAGGAGGACGGGGCGGCGCGCGACCCGTACAAGGTCTGGGTGTCCGAAATTCTGGCGCAGCAGACGCGCATTTCCGCGATGCTGCCGTTCTATGAGCGCTTCATCGCGCGTTTCCCCACCGTGCGCGCCCTGGCGGACGCGGAAACAGACGAGGTGCTGGCCTTATGGGCGGGCATGGGATATTACGCCCGTGCCCGCAATTTGCACGCGGCGGCGCAAATCCTCCGCGACCGGTATGGCGGCGCGCTGCCTTCCGCGGCGGAGGAATGGCGCGCTCTGCCCGGCATCGGGGCCTATACCGCAGGGGCGATCGCCTCGATCGCGTTCGGGCTGGCCGAGCCGGCCGTAGACGGCAATGTGCGCCGCGTGTACGCGCGGCTGTTGGCCCGCGGCGATATGACGGGCGCGGAGGATTGGGTGCGCGGGATCATGCGCGAGGCGCAAACGGAGGGCTTTGCGCCCGGAGAGGTGACCGAGGCGCTGATGGAATTGGGGGCTTTGGTGTGTCTTCCCAAGCGGCCCCGCTGTGACGGATGCCCCTTGGAGCCGGATTGTAAAGCGAAACAAAACGGGGAAACAGACAGGTATCCGATCCGGCCATCCAGGCCAGAAAAAACCGTCGAAAATAAAGTCATTATCGTTGCCAATGACGAAAACAATAAATATTTGATGAGAAAAAGAACAGAATCCATGTTGCGGGGAATGCTGGAGTTTCCGAATGAAATCACCCTGTCGCGCGACGGGTTCACCGTGACGAAAACGGGTCTTCTCGCGGAGGCGGAGCATATTTTCACGCACCGCGTCTGGCGGATGCGCGCGTTTCGCGCCCGGGTCACGCCGCCGCGGGACAAGGGCGCGCCGTCTCTGCCGGAGGGGTATATCTGGGTCACGCGCGCGGCGATGGACAGCCTGCCTGTCCCCGGCGCGATGCGGCCCTTTGTCAAAGCGCTGGATAACGGGGGAGGGGAGTAAATGAACGACCAGGCGGAACGTGTCCGCCGCTGGCGGCTGCTGCTGGGCGCCGAAGCCGGTCTGGACGGAGAGGCGCCGTCCGGCGACGCGGTGATGGAGGCGGCGATGAACGCTGTCTACGGCGACCGATTTTCCTATGATCCGGACGGGACCGGACAAAAGGCCCGGGGCGCCGCGCGCTGGATGCGGGATATCCGCGCCTGTTTTCCGGAGGAGACCGTCGGTATGATGGTTGGCGACGCGGCGGACAGGCACGATATCGAAAGCCTGCTGCTGCAGCCCGAAGCGTTGAAACGCCTGCCGCGCGACGTTCATACCGCCGCCCTGCTGCTGCGGTATAAGAGAAGCATCCCGGCGTCCTCCGCCGCTTTGGCCCGCGAAATCGTCGCCTCCGTCGCGGAGGATATCCGCCGCGGGCTGGAGCCGCGTCTCAGGAGCGCGGTATCCGGCGCGGCAAACCGCCGCCACAGCCCCTCGTCGAAAGCCCTGGACTGGCACGGTACGATCCGCAAAAATTTGAGGCGTTATGACGCCGACCGGCGCACCATAACCCCCGACAAGTTTTTGTTTTTCGCGCGGGACAGCGCGCGCGCGGAAATCATCCTCGCCCTTGACCGGAGCGCGTCCATGATACGCCACGCCGTCACGGCCGCCGCCGCCGCCGCCGCCCTTTCTGAAATCCCGTCCGTGCGGATCCGCCTGTTCGCGTTTGACACGGCCGTCACGGAGCTGACGGAACAGGCGGGCGACCCGGCCGAGGTCCTGTTCCGTCTGCGCTTTACCGGCGGCACGGATATCGCAAACGCGGTCGGCTTCTGCCAACGGCAGATCGCCCGTCCCGGGCGGACCGCGCTGATTCTGATCACCGATCTGCACGACTCCGGAAATTCCGCCCGGCTCATCGCCGAGCTGGAGGCCGTTCTCCATTCCGGCGTCCCCGCCGCCGTCCTTCTGCCCGGCGCGCACAACCGCCCGCTGGCCAGAGAGCTGGCGGCCAGGGGCGCTCTATGCGCCGCCATAGAGCCGGACGCATGGCCGGAAACGGTTGAAAGGCTTTTATCCTAAAGCCCTGTTATGACGGGCTTGCCCCGCCCGCCGGCAACCGGATATGCACCGCCGTGCCTTCGCCGACGGCGCTTTCGATCTCCAGCGTGCCGTCGTGAAGACGGACAATCTCATCGCTGACGGAAAGACCGATGCCATTGCCGCGCGTCCGGGCCGCCCCCTTGTAAAAGCGCATTTTGACATGCGGAAGCTCTTCGGAGGGG
>WRLJ01000200.1 GCA_009777685.1 Oscillospiraceae bacterium
GCTCCGCGCCCTGTTGCAGGAGCTCCCGCGCCAGCGCGGCGTTTTCGCGCGTCGGCTCCGCGCCGAAGGAGTCCAGCAGGGCGCGCAGATTGACCGCGCTGCGCTCGGTCACCTCCACCGTGAGAGCCCGCGGCGTACTCTGCGTGACGGTCAGCTCCAGCATCTGCCCGACCGCCAGCGGCGGCCCGCTGTGCCGCGCCGTGAACTGGATTCCGTCCCCGGTGCGCAGGGTGACGGAGTCGTCCTCCTGCCGCGTCACAGTGACCGAAAGCCCGTCGCCCTCCTGAAGCCGCAGGTGGCGGGGCAGTCCGTCGCGCGGGACCAGCCCCTTAAACTCGGAGGGCGCCGCCGCCATTTGCGCGCCCGATACGACGCCGTATATCTGCGTATTCAAGACGCGGTCCCTCCCTTTCGCGGATACTTTCCTTTACTATCGAACGAAACCGAGGCGGGCTTGATTTCCCGTTTTATGACAGATATCCCCTCTGAAAAAATATTTCGGAAAATTAGGCAAAATAACACTTGACGAACCTCTTCGCTTAGTGTATATTAAATGTATTCTGTTACCGTTTTGTAACTAAACTGTCTTTGATTTTTAACCTTGTGAGGTGTGTACGTCCGTGACAGATGGCATACTGGGCCGGCACCGCGCCCCGTCCCTGCGGCTCCGAAGCGGGAAGCGCGCGTTTACGCGCCTGCACGCGATCATTCTCTCCCGCCGCTATGCGGCGGCTTGTAAGCGCGCCGCGCGTATGGCGCGCCTTTCCCGTTTTCTGCATGACGTACATCTGGCGGTCTCCGCGGCGGCTGTCGCGGCGATGCCGGTTCGCTACGCCTGCGCCGGCGCGGCGGTGGCCGTCGCCGGACGCGCCGCCGTATTCTCCGAACTGGCCGGGGAATGCGGTCTGCGCGCGCGCGAAGGATTTCAGGATATCCTGTCCCGCCGCCCCGTTCTGACGCTCAGGGGCGGGCGTATCCGCACCGCGGGGATGTGCGTGTTTGCCGCCGCCGCCGTGGTGATCTTCACGGTGTCCATGTACGGAACCGGTTTGGAAGTCGTCATGGACGGAGAGCCGATGGGCTATGTCCACCGCCAGAGCGAGGTCGTGACCTCCATTGGAAGCGTCTCTGCCCGTGTGAGCGATATCCTGGGCGTCCCCTATGTGATGCAGCCGGATGTGCGGTACCGCGTTTCCATTGTGCGCCGGAGCAAGATTTTCGATCAGCGCGAATTTGAGCAGAAGCTCTTTGAATCCGTCGGCGCCGTCAAGCTGCTTCATGTGCTGACCGTGGACGGCGAGACCGTCGGCGCGCTGACGAGCCGCGAGGCGGTCGGCATGGTCCTGGACGGCATTCTGGCGCAATACCCGACAGAAGGCGAGACCGACACCGTCGGCTTTACGCAGGACGTCCGGATCGAGTTCCGCTACACCGACGCCGCCCATGAGGTCACCGCCGCGCGCCTGACCGAAAAACTGACCGAGGAAGTGCGCCCCGCCGTCTATGATACCTTCTCGGCGTCCGAGGGGCTGGATGCGTTCTGCCGCCGCAACGGCATCACATGGGAGCGGCTGGAAATGCTGAATCCGGATGTGGATTTCGCTGAGCTGGCGGACGGGCATTCCCTGCTGCTCAACGGCGCGCTGCCGTTCCTCTCTGTGGCGCGCGGGCATCAGATCCGCTTTGAGGTTGAGGTCCCCTTTGAGATAGAGTACCGCGACAACACGGATATGTATAAGGGCGAGGAGCGCGTCAAGGTCGAGGGCGTAAACGGCATGGCCATCGTCACCGCCGAGGAGATGAATCTGGACGGTCAGGTCGTCAGCGTCAATGAGCAGTACCGTACCGTCACGCTGCCGCCGGTGACGCAGATCGTCGAGCAGGGCACAAAGGTCAAATACGCGCTCGGGACATTCCGTTACCCGATTTCCGGCGCGCGGCTGACCTCTCCTTACGGGAAACGCTGGGGCGGGTTCCACTACGGCATGGACTTCGGCGCCCCCAAAAACACCCGCATCCGCGCCTCCGACGGCGGAAAAATCATCTTTGCCGGCTGGTACGGGACCTACGGCAATCTGGTCATCATCCAGCACAGCAGTCAATACAAGACGTATTACGCCCATTGCAACAGCATCGACGTCAAGGTCGGCCAGATGGTCGCCCAGGGCGACACCATCGCCCGCGTCGGCTCGACGGGCCGTTCCACCGGATATCATGTACACTTTGAGGTGCGGTCCTACGACAAGCCGCTGAATCCGGCCAATTACTTGAAACGGTAAAACACAGTCTGGACAAAGGGCGGGGGATCCCCGCCCTTTGCCGCGTTTGAACCGGTCATCTCAAAAACAGCGCCCCGAACACCCCCGCCGCCGCGATCAGCAGGGCGGGCGGCAGTTTCCTGACCGTCAGCGCCGCGACGGCGCAGACCGCGGCGACCGCCAGCGCGGGGAGGTCGACCCGCTCCCAAAGCGGGACGGCCCGTTCCCAAAAAAACGTCTCCCGCGACAGCTCCAGCGCCGCCGCCGCGATCAGCGCGAGGACGACCGGGCGCATCCCCGACAGCATGGAGCGGATCAACGTACTCTCTTGAAACCGGAAAAAATACTTTCCGGCCAGCGTCGCCAAGACAAAGCTGGGCAGTACGACGCCGACGGTGGCGGTCAGCGCGCCGGCGACGCCGGCGGTTCTCATGCCGGCAAAGGTGGCGGCGTTGATGGCCAGCGGGCCGGGCGTCATTTGAGAGATGGCGACCATGTTCAGCGCCTCGGTTTGTGTCATGTAGCCCGCGGCGGTCATTTCCTGATGGATCAGCGGGATGATCGCGTAGCCGCCGCCGACGGTGAACGCGCCGAGCTTGAGAAACGTCCAAAGCAGCCTAAGAAGCTCCGTCACGGCGTCCCCCTTTCCGGCGGGCCGCGCTGTACAGCAGGCCGGCCGCCGCGCCGCCGAGGATGATCCAGATCAGGTTGACCCGCGTCAAAAACGCCAGCGCCAGCGCGGCGGCGGCGATGGCTATGCTGAACAGACGGTCCCCGGCCTTCCCGTCCGGGAAGGCCTTTTTCCGCATATCCAGCGACACGCAGAACAGCAACGCGACCACACAGCCGCGCACGGCCCGCAGCGCGCCCAGCACAAAGGGATTGTCAATGAACCGGTCATACCACACCGCGACGGCGATCAGCACCAGCAGGGAGGGCAGGACCGCGCCCAGCACCGCCGCCGCCGCGCCCTTAATCTTGGCCAGCCTGTAGCCCACGAGGATGGATGCGTTGACCGCGATGACTCCCGGCAGGCTCTGCGCGACGGCGAACAAATCAAAAAGCTCATCCCGGCTGACCCAGCCGCGGCGGTCGGCGTACTCTCGCGTCATCTGCGGGAGCATCACCAGCCCCCCGCCGACGGTCGTCAGGCCGATGCGGAACATGACGGTGAAAATTTGCAGCAGCTGTTTCATGGGGCCGGACTCTTGTTGTAGTTCATCAGGCATCCCGCCGCCAGAATCGCCCGCTCTTCGGCGGACAGGGGAGGCAGGCGGAACGTGACGGAGGTCTCCGTCCCGCCGTGACGCCAAACCGCCGGCAGTTCCTCCGCGCCGCCGAGAATCAGCGCCCGCGCGTTTTCGATGACAAAGACGTCAAAGGGTTCCGGTCTGGCCGTCTCGAGCTTGTCCCACAGCAGCGGGAGCATTCCCCAGTTGATCAGGTTGGAGCAATAGCGTTTTGTGGCATACTCCAGCGCGATGTTGGCCACGCCGCCCAGCACGCGCTGGCAGGACGCCGCCTGCTCGCGCGCCGAGCCGTCGCCGGGACGCAGGGCGCAGACGACGGAGCCGTATCCGATCTCTTTGCAGCGGCCCGTATAGGCCGGGTCCCGACGGGACAGCGTCATCTGGGCCAGGCGCAGGGGATTGGAGCGGTAGCTGGAGGCGTCGCCCGACGGGATCAGCTCGTCGGTCGTGGTGACCGGGTCGAAGATCGCCGCCGCGACGGTCATCGTCAGCGTGCCGCCCAGCGGGGGCATTTCGGGCCAGTCGGTGATGTTCGGCCCCATGCGCAGCTCGGTTTCCGGCGCGGGGGCGCCGACGGCAAACAGGACGCGGGCCTTGTACGGCGCGTCGTTGAAAACCGGATCGGGGAAGTCCTCCGGAGCCAGGTCGTCCAGCTCCGTGGCGGCGGTCAGAAGACCCTGATTG
>WRLJ01000201.1 GCA_009777685.1 Oscillospiraceae bacterium
GGGGAGGGCCGGCGCGCAGTCCCCCCATTTCCGCGCCGCGCCGCGTCCCGCCCTGCTTGACGGCTTGGGGGGCGGCGTTGAACCCGCGCAAAAAGCGGCCCGGGCCGGAGGCCGCGCCGCCGGTACTGCACACCGCCGACCCGGCGGGCCGCAGGCGCGAGAAGGAAAAGCCCGTCCCGCCGCCGCTCTTGTGGATCAGCGCGGCCTGCTTGACGGCGTCGAAGATTCCCGCCAGCGAGTCCTCGACCGGCAGGACAAAGCAGGCCGAAAGCTGGCCCAGAGGCCGCCCCGCGTTCATCAGCGTCGGGGAGTTGGGCAGAAAGTCCTGCGCGTCCATCAGGGCGTGGAAACGCTCCTCCAGCGCGGTGTCGCCCCGGGCCACGGCCCGGGCCACCCGCCGGAGCATCCCCTGCTCGTCCTCCAGAAGGTTTCCCTGCTCGTCGCGGGCCAGATAGCGTTTTTCCAGTACGGCGCGGGCGTTGTCGGTCAGTGTCATGGCGGCCTGGCTCCTTAATCCTCAATTTCCAGCCGGATTTTCAGCTCGTCAAGCTGGGCCTGATCCACCGGCGACGGGCAGCCCATCATCGGCTCGACGGCCTGCTGGGTCTTGGGAAAGGCGATCACGTCGCGGATGTTCTCGGTCCGGCACAGCAGCATCACCAGCCGGTCAAAGCCGAAGCCGATGCCGCCGTGCGGCGGGACGCCGTAGGTGAACGCGCGGAGCAGATGCCCGAAGCGCCGCCGCATTTCCTCCTCGGAAAAGCCCAGCAAACCGAACATTTTCGCCTGCACTCCGCTGTCGTGGATGCGGATGGAGCCGGAACACAGCTCCGAGCCGTTGCAGACCATGTCATACGCCTTGGCGCGGCAGAGCGACAAATCAGGGTCGTCCAGCAGGGCGACGTCCTCGTCCATCGGCATACAGAACGGATGGTGCTGGGCGACAAAGCGCCCCTCCTCCTCGCTGTATTCAAACAGCGGAAACTCCGTGACCCAAACAAAGCGGTATTCGGCCGGGTCCAAAAGCCCCAGCCGCCGCGCGCACTCCACGCGCAGCGCGCCCAGAGACGACTTGACCAGCGCGTCCTTGTCGTCGGCGACGCAAAACAGGATATCGCCGGGCTTCCAGCCCGCGCGCCGGAGGATCGCGTCAAGCTCGCCTTCCGTGAGGAATTTGGCAAACGAGGAGCTTTCCCCCTTGTGCCACGCCAGACCCTTGACGCCCAGCCCTTTGACAAACGCGGTCAGCGCGTCGATATCCTTGCGGCCCCATGCGTCCGCCGCGCCCTCGGCGACGATGGCGCGTACCGCGCCCGCGCCGGAGAAGACCTGAAAGCCGCAGTCCCGCGTCAGGTCCGTCAGGCCGCACAGCTCCATGCCGAAGCGCATGTCGGGCTTGTCGGTCCCGAAGCGGTCCATGCACTCCCGCCAAGTCAGGCGCGGGAAGGGACGCGGCAGGTCGGCGTCTAGGCAGTCCTTCCACAGCCGGACGATCATGCGCTCGTTCATGTCCAGCACGTCGTCCGCGTCAACGAAGCTCATTTCCATGTCCACCTGCGTGAAGTCCGGCTGGCGGTCGGCGCGCAGATCCTCGTCGCGGAAGCACCGCGCGATCTGGAAATACCGCTCCACGCCCGCGACCATCAGCAGCTGCTTGTACTGCTGGGGCGACTGCGGCAGGGCGTAGAACGAGCCGGGGTGCAGGCGGCTGGGCACAAGGTAGTCCCGGCTCCCCTCCGGCGTGGAGGCGGTCAGCACGGGCGTCTCCACCTCGGTAAAGCCGTTTTCGTCATAAAAACGGCGTATGCTCATCATGGCCCTGTGCCGCATCCGCAGGGCGGCCTGCAAGGACGGGCGGCGCAGATCGAGATAGCGGTACTCCAGCCGCAGCAGCTCTCCGGCCCGGGTGTCGTCGACGATCTCGAAGGGCGGCGTGTCGGCGCGGGAGAGAACGGCCAGCTCCCGCACGGCGACCTCCACCTCCCCCGTGGGCAGCTTCGGGTTGACCGACGAGCGCGCGCGGGCCTCGCCCTGCACGCACAGGACGGACTCTGTCTTCAAATGCCGGGCCTCCGCGAACAGCGGGCTGTTTTCCTCCACGACGCACTGGGTCAGGCCCTCGCGGTCGCGCAGGTCGATGAACACCAGCCCCGCGTGGACGCGGGTGCGGCTCACCCATCCGCACAGCGTAACGGCCTGTCCGGCGTCCGTCCCGCGCAAGGCCCCGCAGGAATGGGTTCTCTGATTGTAACGCATCGGCGCATCCTCCGTTTCGGTATGGGCTTATTATAGCATACTTCGGAGGAATTACAAGGGGGTACGGGACACGGCGCGCGCTCCGGCCGCCCCCCGGCCCGATATTTACAGTTGACAATTCCGCGCGGGGGGAGTACACTAAGCAGGGCGAAGGTTTTCGCGTTCCCGCCGCGGGCGGCGGAAGCGGAGACGCGCCCGATTCATCCGCGTATTGCGCCAAAGGGAGTGAAGACATGGACGAACGTCCGCGAAGTCGGTTGACCCGCCGCGCCGTCGGAAGACGCGGAACGCACAGGGGCGTTTGTCCGGCCGTTTTGACGGCCTGAGGCTGCGCCTGCTTGTGGTTCGCGCGTCCCTCGGCGGAGGGGCGCGCTGTATTTTCGGCGTGTCCCGGCAATCCTGATTGTATGGGGGGCCATCCCCCGGAAGGAGGAGCATGTCATGGACGAGCTGATTCGTGTAAGCGAGGAGCGGGATTACGCGACCATCCGGAGGCTGCTGGACACGCTGAACATCGTGGACGTGGCGGAAGCGCTGGGGGATATGGAAAAACAGATGGCCGTGCGGGTCTTCCGGATGCTTCCGAAGGACAAGGCCGCCGACGTGTTCGCCTACGCGGCTCCGGACACGCAGCTGGATATCGTGCAGGCCATCACCGATCACGAGATCAAGGAAATCGTCGAGGAGATGTTCCTGGACGACGCCGTGGACTTCATCGAGGAAATGCCCGCCAGCGTCGTCCACCGCATTCTGGCCGCCGTGCCGGAGGGCAAGCGCGAGATGATCAACACGTTTCTGCGCTATCCCGAGGACTCCGCCGGCAGCGTGATGACCGTTGAGTTTATCGAGCTGAAGCTGGGGACCACCGTGCGGGACGCCTTTATCCAAATCCGCAATACGGGTCTGGACAAGGAAACCATCTATACCTGCTACGTCATCGACCGCGCGCGCGTGCTGCTGGGCATCGTCACGGTGCGCGCCCTGCTGCTGGCCGGCCCCGGCGATTTGATCGACGACATCATGGACACCGGCGTCATCTCGGCCAGAACCACCGACGATCAGGAGTCTCTGGCCAACAGCTTCCGCCGCTACGGCCTTCTGGCAATCCCCGTCGTGGACGGCGAGAGCCGCCTGGTCGGCATCGTGACCATCGACGACGCGCTGACCGTGCAGGAGGAGGAGGCCACCGAGGACTTCGAGATCATGGCCGCGCTGTCGCCGTCGGAGACGCCATACCTGAAAACCGGCGTCCTCAAGCTGGCGGGAAACCGCATCCCCTGGCTGCTGCTGCTGATGCTCACCGCGACCTTCACCGGCATGGTGATCAGCGGGTTTGAACACTCCCTGAGTATACTGCCGGTGTTGGTGACCTTTATCCCCATGCTGATGGATACCGGCGGAAACTCCGGCTCGCAGAGCGCGGTGCTGGTGATCCGCGGCATGGCGCTGGGCGAGGTCAAGATGTCGGACCTGCTCTCGGTCTGGTGGAAGGAGGTCCGGGTGGCGGCCCTCTGCGGCGCGGTCCTCGCGACCGTCAACTTCGCGCGCGTTTTGCTGTTCACCCGCGACGCCGGCGCGATCCTGGCGCTGACCATCTCTCTGGCGCTGTACGCCACGGTGCTGGTGGCCAAAACGGTCGGATGCCTGCTCCCGATGGCGGCCAAGCGCCTGAAGCTGGACCCCGCCGTGATGTCGCCAGTCACCACAACGGTCGTGGACGTGGTCTCGCTGATTATTTTCTTCAGCTTGGCGAGGGTGATTTTGAGACTGTGAATCCCTCCGCGTGAAAGCCCGCCTGCCGGATTTCCGGCAGGCGGGCTTTTGGGCGCGGCTTGGTTAAGGCGGGACTGCCAGCCGTCCAAGCCCCGTTTTCCCCAAATCCTCCGGCCTCACCCCGGCAAT
>WRLJ01000202.1 GCA_009777685.1 Oscillospiraceae bacterium
CCCCCCGTCAAGGCTCCTTTCCTAAAGGAGCTGTCGGCGAAGCCGACTGAGGATTGACAAAGTTCCCGCACCGCTATCCCGAAGCGCGGCGGCCCGCCCAAATCCTCCCTCCGGCCGCCTGTCGGCGGCCACCTCCCTCTGTGAGGGAGGCAAGGGGGTTTCCCCGAAAATTCCGGGATTTCCCTTGCCCTCCTCCCAGAGGAGGGTGCCGCCCGTGGGCGGCGGGAGGAGGCCCCCATCCCGCGCGCAAAAAAAACCTTTCGATACCCCCCACGGATACTATCTCTCGCTTCGGTGGTTTTGTATACTTGTGGATGTATAATGAGAATCTGCGCCTATTTTGGAGCAGATTGTCTACCTTGCAACCATAAGGAGGGCCACAGCATGAGAAAGTTTAGAGCCAACCGAAAAACCACGGCGATCTTTGTATCGCTGGCTTTTGTTTTGGCGTTGATTCACCCCATCGGACTGATCCCTGGGGTCCGGGCGGCTGGCGCGGACGATCTGGCGGACTTAATAAACAACTTTGACCACGGCGGGTTCGGTACCCTTACGGCGGTTGCGGACGGCAATACCGTCACCGTAACCGGAACGGTTGCAGGCGTGACGAAATCCCAGAGCAGCGGCCCTAATATGGCTATCACGTTAGACATCAACTCCGACGTGACGGTAATCTGGAAAGCCGAATATAGCGGACTGGGCAGTGCCAGCCTGATTAGACTCACAGGTTCAGGAGCTTTCGAGGTGGCAGAGAACGCACGCATTGTTGCTACACAGAATAGTTCCGCGATTTTGATCCCCTGGAACTCTTCTCCCCATGCCGTCACGGTGCGTGTCAAGGACAACGCCTGGGTCAGCGGAGCGGCCAGTGGGATCGACTCAGATAGTAGTCTTGCCACAATCTATGTAGAAGGCGGAACAGTGCTGACTCTGGGCAGCGGTGCTAGCGGGTATAACGCCATCAACGCAGCGTCCAATACGAATGTTATCGTCAGCGGCGGATTGGTTGAGACACGTGGAAATGGCCACGGGATTGAAACAAGCGGAGAGGTAACGGTAAATGGGGGGATAGTCCGAGCCAGAGGCGGTCTGGCGATTGCTGCATGGGACACGGTGACTGTTTCCGGCGGCGTAATGTTCAGCTATGGTACGACTGTAGATGATGTCATAGCAAAGAGGAATGACCCGGCTTTTTCTCCTTCCATAATTCCTGCTGACCTTGATCTTTCCGGCGACGGCTTGGTTATCGCGTGGGACAAGGCCGCGTATGACGGTAGGCTCGCTGGGACTCCCAGTTTTTTCTACCCTTATAACACCTCTGACGATTTATTCTCCGATCCCGGCACACCGGAAACATTAGAATGGGATGTCGCGGGCAGCCGGGACGGCATTTCCTACAAAATTGGCGACAATGAGGGACATGTTCCCCTTCCCGTGAGGGTGGGCGCGCTGAGATATGCCATCGAGCTGAGCCAGACAGAAACGCTCACATTTCCCAGCGTTTTCGAGGGGTATCCGGATATGAATCCACGCCATGTAACGGTGTTCAATACCGGGAATATGGATACGGGCATCCTACAGGCTTCGCTTTCAGGCGACGATGCGGATAAATTTACTTTAACAGCATTGCCTTCTACCGGCTTGAATTGGGATAACGTAGAGATCTATCTTGACACCGAGGAGACCTTCATGGTAGTACCCAAGCCCAATCTGCCGTCAGGGTCATATACCGCGACGGTAACTGTTGAAAAACACGCAAGCAACCCCAACGATTTGGAAGAACAGAGCTTCGATGTCAGTTTTACTGTAAATGAACTTACCGCCGATATCGCCAAGGTTACGATTGAAATGTATGATTCCTACGGAGACGGCTGGGACGGCAATGCGGCGCTGATTATCCATATCAACGGAGTCACCACCTATCGTGTAAAAGAAGCAGGAAGTGCGCAAGAAACAGTATATTTTTACGCCGAACCGAATGATGAAATTGTTTTTTTCTGGGAGAGCGGGACTAGCCAGTCTGAAAACGCCTTTGCGGTGTATTACGACCAGAAACCGCCTGCGACGCCGTTTGACCCTAGCTCGCTTGAATGGAACCCAACGGAACACGATCCCGACGATCATGTTTTGATTTTTAAGCAATACGGCGAATTGACTGATGCGACGGAAGGTGAACACCTGGGCGAATTTACCGCACCCCCTTGCCCGATCCTCACCTATGAGGGAGAGGAGCTGGAAATGAGCCTGGAGACGGGTTATGATGAGTCTGTTTCCACCGATGTGTTTACCTTGGAAGGCGACCCCGGCCCCGTGAGAATCAATATTATCTGTGAGCATGAGGCACCCTGTGACTGCGAGGATAAAATCGAATGGGACGAACTGACAATGACGCTGACATTCCTGACCGGATTGGAGGCGGGAACCTATGAAATCGAACTGACGGCAGGGATTTTCCGGGTTGACCCGACGCTCATCTTCACTCTGACGGTAGGCACCCCCTGTGAAAACCCGGATTGTCCTAACGGCGGTTATGACTGCACAACCTGCGCCGTGTGCGACAACCCCGGCTGCAACGACTGGAACTGCACGGACCCGCACACGCCGCCCGTTACGACACCCCCGCCCACACCCGCGCCCACACCCGCGCCCACGGAGCCCACCACCAACATGGAACTCACACTTACCCCAGACATGCTCAATGAACTTTGGGCCAATGCCGTGGACGGCGTGATGGTTCTGATTCTGGAGGGCGCTCTGGAAAATCTGCGTATCGACATGCCGCTGAGCTGGTTTATAGAAAATCTGAAAGCTACTCTTCTGGTGTACAACCCGCACCTCGGCCTGCTGGCGATCACCAGCGAGAATATGATCGAGCTGGCGGCGCTCTCCTACGAGGGCGAGGGCGGCGTGACCGTGACCGTGCGCGGCCGGGAACTGACCTTCCTGCCGGATACCATCATCTCCTACCTCATGGAGAAGGGCAGCGTCAGCCTCTCCGTTTCCTCCAACGGCCAATCCCTTGACTGGTATACCTACGATTCGCCGATTATTCTCGGCATCCCGCTGGACGCGGAGACTGCGGACGGCGACCCAACCCTCCGGGTCGCCTCCGGCAGCTCGAAAATCGTCGCCCTCAGCGCCATGCGCGGCGGTCTGGTCTACGCGATGGTCAACCGCGAGGGCCGCTACACCGAGCTGTACAACCCCACGTCCTTTGACGACATCGACCCCGCCGGAAGCCCCGCGGGCTCCGCCGTCGGATTTATGGCGGCCCGGGGCGTCGTATCGGGCAACGGGGCGGGCCTGTTCCTGCCCGACCGCCGCATCACCCGCGCCGAATACATCACGATGCTGATGCGGACGATAGACCTCAGCGCGGAGGAGTACGACCCCGCGCCGTTCCGCGACGTCTCCCCCGAAAGCTGGTACCATGAATACGTCTGCCAGGCCGCCGCGCTCGGCATCACGGCGGGCGTGGGCAACGGCCTGTTCGCCCCGGACCGCGCCGTGACCTGGGAGGAAATCTATGCCCTGACGTATAACATTCTGGTCAGATACTATCTGCTGCTGCCGGACGAGGAAGCGCCGGACAGCCTCGGCGCGTTCTCCGACGCCGCGGAAATCTCCGGCTACGCCCGCCGCGCCGTGGCGGAGCTGGCCGCCCGCGGTCTGGTCCGCGAAACCGGCGGACGCTCTCTGCCGGCGGTCCCCGCCGGACGGGCGGAGGCGGCCCTCTTCCTCACCGATGTCATCGGCTATATCGTGCCGGATTACAGCGATCTGATCACGCCCTCGGAGTAGGCAGGAAGCGATACGTTAAGCCCCCGCCCGTTTTCGGGCGGGGGCTGGAAATTGTCTCCCTTGCGTTTGGGCAACGCCTGTTGTATAATGCCCCCGCGGCAGGGGGATATATCTTGCTGTGGCGGTTGCCTCGCCTTTTCCCGCGCGGTTGGCGCAAGGGGGAGGGTTGCTTATGGGTCAACGCGGAAAACGGGTATTGTACTGCGTCATTTGTTTTGTCGTCGTGCTGATTGTATACTTCGTCTACGCACCTAAAGCAATGTAGCCGTCCAGACCTCACCAGTCAACGGCTACATGCTTTGACAATCATGGCGGGGTAACCGTTTAACGG
>WRLJ01000203.1 GCA_009777685.1 Oscillospiraceae bacterium
TCTTTGCTTTCTCCACAGGGAACTGCCCTAACATGGCGTATGTGTACTGCAATGTAAAATCTAAAACATGACGTATGTGTAGGGACGCCATATATGGCGTCCGCGGGCGACCGGGACGGTCGCCCCTGCAATCGGCGTAAACCTTTAGATTGTACATCGTTGTAGGGACACGGCGTGCCGTGTCCGCCGCGCCCTATAGACGGGTAGATCAGGCAAAATACAGAATCCAATGAGGGAGGATATCGAAACTGATGTACTGGAATCAAGAAGCCGAAACCATGCCCCGTGAGCAGCTGAGGGCCTTGCAGGACAGCCGCCTGCGGGAAGCGGTCGCGCGGGCCTACAACAACGTGCCCGCCTATCGCGCCAAAATGGACGCGGCGGGCGTCAAACCCGGCGATGTGCGCGGGGTTGAGGACATCGAGCGCCTGCCCTTTACCGAAAAAACGGATCTGCGCGATGCGTATCCCTTCGGTATGTTCGCCGCGCCGATGGAGGAGATTGTGCGCATCCACGCCTCCAGCGGCACGACCGGCAAACAGACCGTCGTGGGCTACACGCGCAAGGACGTGGATATCTGGACGGAGTGCATGGCGCGCTGTATGACGCAGGTGGGGCTGACCAGCGGCGATATCGTGCAGGTATCCTACGGCTACGGCCTGTTCACCGGCGGGCTCGGCGGCCACTACGGCGGCGAGTGCATCGGCGCGGCCACCATTCCCGCCTCCACCGGCAACACCAAGCGCCAGCTCCAGCTGTTAGAGGACTTCAGCGTCACCGGCCTGCTCTGCACGCCGTCCTACGCCATGCTGCTGGGCGACGCGGTGCGGGAAATGGGGATCGCGGACAAGCTGAAGCTCCGCGTCGGCGTCTTCGGCGCGGAGCCGTGGACGGACGCCATGCGGGTAGAGATTGAAAAGCGTCTGGGCCTGCAAGCCTATGACATCTACGGGCTGAGTGAAATATCCGGTCCCGGCGTATCCTGTGAGTGTCAGGCGCGCACGGGCCTGCATGTGCAGGAGGACCATTTCTATCCGGAGATCGTCCATCCCGACACCAAGACACCTCTGGCGGACGGGATGCCCGGTGAGCTGGTCTTTACCTGCCTGACCAAGGAGGCCATGAGCCTCATCCGTTACAACACGCGCGATATCTGCACGCTCCGGCGCGACGTCTGCCCCTGCGGGCGCACCTTCGCGCGCATGGGCAAGCTGACGGGCCGCACGGACGACATGCTGATCATCCGCGGCGTCAACGTCTTCCCCAGCCAGGTCGAGAGCGTCCTGCTGGGCGTCGCGGAGGTCGCGCCGCACTACCTGATCGTCGTGGACCGCGTCAACAACCTCGATACGCTGGAGGTGCAGGTCGAGATGACCGAGGCGTTCTTCTCCCGCTCCGACGCGGTGCGCAGCATCGAGGCGTTGGAACACCGCATTGCCCGGGAAATTCAGTCCACCCTGAGCGTCGCCGCGAAAATCCGCATGATCGGCCCCGGACAGCTGCCGAGAAGCGAGGGCAAGGCCAAGCGCGTGCAGGACAACCGGAAACTAGTGTAAGGAGGAATCCCCATGCTGATCCATCAAATCTCCGTCTTCGTCGAAAACCGAACGGGCCGCCTGTCGGACATCACCGGCGTGCTGGCCAGGAACAACATCGACATCCGCGCGCTGTCCATCGCGGACACCACGGACTTCGGCATCCTGCGCCTGATTGTCAATGAGCCGGAAAAGGCCGTGGCCGCCCTGAAAGGAGAGGGAATCACCGTCTCCAAGACCGAGGTCGTCGCCGTGCGCCTGGCCGACGAGCCGGGAGCGTTGCATGACATCCTCGAGGCCCTGCGCGAGCGGGACATCGTGGTCGAGTACGCCTACGCCTTCCTCACGCGCAAGGACGCCGACGCGTGCGTCATCCTGCGCGTGGAGGACAACGAAAAGGCCGTCGAAGCCCTGAAAACCAAGGGGCAGACCCTGCTGACGGGCGCGGAGCTGTATGGAATGTAGCGGCGCTTTCCTGCCGGATTGGGCCGGAGCCGTACTGGCGGACTGCGCGGAGGAGTTTGCGCGCTTTGACGGCGCGGCCCTGGCCAACACCCGGCGCGTGCTGGACGCGTTCGCGCGCCGCCGCGTCTCGGACCGGCATTTTCAGGCCAGCACAGGCTACGGCTATCACGACCTGGGGCGGGACACGCTGGACGCGCTCTGGGCCGATGTGTTCGGCGCGGAGGACGCCCTGGTCCGGACCCACTTCGTCAGCGGCACACACGCCATCGGCTGCGCCCTGCGCGCCGTGTGCCCCCAGGGGGGCTACCTGTCGCTGGTCGGGGAGCCGTATGACACCCTGCGCGGCGTGATGCCATACCGGTCCGTCCCGGCGCGGGAGGACGGCACGCCGGATGCGGAGGGCATTGAGCGCGCCCTGCGCGCCCGCGCGTATCCGGCGGTGTTCATCCAGCGCTCGCGCGGCTACAGCGCGCGCGGGACGCTGGACGTGGCCGGGATCGGGGAACTGATTCGCCTGGCCAAATCAGCCAGCCCGGGGATTTCGGTAGTCGTGGACAACTGCTACGGCGAGTTTTGCGAGACGCGGGAGCCGCCCGCCGCGGGCGCGGATTTAACGGCGGGGTCGCTGATTAAGAACCCCGGCGGTTCCCTAGCCCCGTGCGGGGGGTATATCGCGGGCCGGGCGGAGCTTGTTAATCGGGCCGCCGAGGCGCTGACCGTGCCCGGCATAGGCCGCGAATGCGGCGCGGTCCCGGGCGGCGCGCGGCTGCTGTACCAGGGCCTGTTCCTCGCGCCGCACATGACGGCGCAGGCGCTGAAAACGGCCGCGTTCGCGGCGCGGGCCCTGAGCGCGATGGGGTACGAGGTATCCCCGAAGCCGGGAGAGCCGCGCGGCGACCTGATCCAGAGCGTGGTGTTTGGGAACGCGGAGACCATGCTGCGGTTTGTGCGCGGCATACAGGCCGCCTCGCCGGTGGACAGCTTCGTCACGCCGGAGCCGTGGGCGATGCCCGGCTACGCTGACAAGGTCGTGATGGCGGCGGGGACGTTCGTGCAGGGCTCGTCCATCGAGCTGAGCTGCGACGCCCCGATGCGGGAGCCGTACCGCGCGTATCTGCAAGGCGGCGTCCCCTTTGAGGCGGGATTGCTGGGGGTTATGCGGGCGGTGGAGGAGGTCAGAACATGAAGCGGAAATATGCCGCCGCGCTGCTGCTGGCCGTTGCGGTGATGTGCGTATTCTCCGGCTGCGCGAGTGATGCGCCGGACATGTCAGAATTTGATTTTTCATTCTCGTATGGGGTCCGAAGCCGCGGCGCCATTGACACGTATAACAACACGCTGAAAAAGGACCTGGTCATTGCCGGGACGGAAACGGTCACGTTTGTGATGCCGGAGGAGGATAAACGCATGATTTTCGATGCGTTATTCGAGTACGGCGTGGATCAACTGCCGGAAAAAATCGAGCCGTCTCTTCGGATTGATCCGGCCGACGTGTGGAAGTTCAAGTACACGTACAAAGGAGAAACCAAAATTGTGGAGTGGGACAACGCTTTGGGGGAACACAATTTATTTGACGTGTATTATGAGCAATCCCGCGAATTCTATGATAAATGGTATCAGGGGGAGATTACGGAGGCATTGTGGGACTTTTTGCGTTTCAAAGTGCTCATAACCGAGTATATTCGCAGCACGGAAGCATATCAAAACATGCCGGAAGCGGAAGGGGGATACCAGTGATCACCCTTGGCATTGACCCCGGCCTGGCCACGGTCGGCTTCGGGCTGCTGGAGAGCCACGGCGGGGGCCGCCTCCAGCACCTGCGCCACGGCGCGGTCACGACCCGGGCGCATGAAAAGCTGGAGGACCGCCTGCGCGTCATCTATGAGGATATCGCGGAGCTGATCGAGACCTTCCGGCCCGGCCATATAGCCATCGAGGAGCTGTACTTCGGCAAAAACGTGACCACG
This sequence comes from Oscillospiraceae bacterium, assembly GCA_009777685.1. Lineage (GTDB taxonomy): Bacteria > Bacillota > Clostridia > Oscillospirales > UBA929 > WRLJ01. The sequence continues at coordinate 3,968 of WRLJ01000203.1, forward strand.
GGCCTGCCCGTCGCCCACGCGCGCGGCGTGATCCTGCTGGCGGCGGCGCGGGCGAATGTGCCGGTGTTCGTCTACAAGCCGATGCAGATCAAGCAGTCGGTGGTCGGCTACGGCAAGGC
>WRLJ01000204.1 GCA_009777685.1 Oscillospiraceae bacterium
GCCGGAAACCGCCGTTCCGGTCACCCTGCGTCTGGGAAAGGACTTCGACACGCTGGTCATTACCGGCCCGAACACGGGCGGCAAGACCGTGACGCTGAAAACCATCGGCCTGTTGTCGCTGATGGCGGCCCGCGGTCTGCACATTCCGGCCGACGAGGGCAGCGAGGTCCCGCTCTGGAGCGCGATCTACGCCGACATCGGCGACGAGCAAAGCATCGAGCAAAGCCTGTCGACCTTCTCCTCGCACATGACCAATATTGTGGGCATCCTCGATTCCGTTCATGCTCAGCCCTCTCCGGCGCCCCCGCCGCTGATCCTGTTCGACGAATTGGGCGCGGGGACCGACCCCGTCGAGGGCGCGGCGCTGGCGGTCAGCATCATCCAGCACGCGCGCGCGCTGGGCGCCAAAATCGCCGCCACCACGCACTACGCGGAGCTAAAAGCGTTCGCTCTGACGACGGACGGCGTGGAGAACGCCTCGTGCGAGTTTGACGTGGAGACACTGCGCCCGACCTACCGGCTGCTGATCGGCGTGCCGGGCAAGTCCAACGCCTTTGCCATTTCGAGCCGTCTGGGGCTTCCTCATGAGATCATCGAAGCCGCGCGCGGCCAGGTCAGCACCGAAAACGTGGCCTTTGAGGACGTCTTAACGCGCCTGGAGGCCCAGCGGCAGGCGATGGAGACCGAGCGCGCGGAGACGGCCCGCCTTCTGCGGGAGGCCGCCGGGCATGAAAAACGCTCCGCTGAGACCCGCGCCCTGCTGGAAAAGCAGCGCGAACGCGCCGCGGAACGCGCTCAGGCCGAGGCCAAAGGCATTCTGGCCGCCACACGGCAGGAAGCGGAGGAAATCCTGCGCGAGCTGGGCCGCCTGCGCGCCGCCGGGGCGAGCGTCTCCACCGAGGAGCTGACCGCCGTCCGGACGCGCCTCAATCAAGCCGAAAACGCCGCCGGAGCCGCCGCCCCTCCCGACGACCCTTCTCCAGTCTCAACTCTCCGGCCTCAAGACGTAAAGCCGGGCGGCACGGTGCGTATCGCCGGTATGGGCGGCGTCACCGCGACCGTGCTGGAGCCGCCCGACAAGGACGGGAACGTGCTGGTTTTGGCGGGTATGCTGAAAATCAACCCGCACCTGTCCGATCTGCGCCCGGCGGAGAGCGAAAAAACCGCGAAACCGCGTTCCTCCGATGTCTCCGGCGCGGCGCGGCGCGTGGACGGCTCTCTGGAGTGCGACCTGCGCGGCCTGACCGGCGAGGAAGCGCTGCTGTCGATGGACCTGTTCCTCGACGGCGCGGTGATGAGCGGTTTGCATACCGTCACGGTGATCCACGGCAAGGGGACCGGCGCTTTGCGCCAGACGGTCCACAAGGCTCTCCGCACCCACAGGCAGGTCAAGGGATTCCGTCTGGGCCGCTACGGGGAAGGGGAGAACGGGGTAACGGTGGTGGAGCTGAAATAAACGGATACATTGCGCCTAACGGCAGGGAGGTGAAGGGGAGTGGCGGAGAAAAGCGGCAGCTGTCCGTGCAGCTCGCGGAGCTGCCCGAGGCATCAAAACTGTGAAAAGTGTCAGGAGTACCATCATTCGGCAGGCAGCAAAACCAGCTGCGGGAAGTAGGGGAGGGCCGTCTCCGGCGTCCCGAAGCACCGCGCCGATGCCGCAGGGGACGCCGTTCACGGCCGTCCCCTGTAGCATCAGCCCCGGATCGGGCCGGTCATCTTATCTCCAAAGTTTTTCTCGGGATGCCGTCGCCTTCGTGATAAAAAACATGGTACAACGGTCCTCCGTACAGGCTATAATTGGCTCCCCGCACCTCCAGCAGCTGCCATGTGTCAAAATCCTGGAGTGTATATTTCGGCGAGTCCCAGCCGGGGAACAGGTCATTGAACCGGGGGATGAAATACTGTCTGTGCGGCTCATCATGTTCACGCTGGAAAGAATGTGACGGATCACCCAGCGTCCATTCCGTGCTGTGGATGATCACATTCCGCGCCTGCCTGATTTTCTCCTGAAGCCCTTCGGGGGCGGCTTCCAGGTCCAGAAAGGCGATGGCGCCGATCAGGGCTTCGGGGGCGGTTTCCATCTCCACCCCGGCGTAGCGGGCATAGTCCGCCGCATCGGCGGCGCGGACCTCCATCGGCCCGTATATCTGCTCCAACAGGCTCTTCAGTTCCCGGAGGGCGTCCTCGTATTTCTTCGGGGTCAGGTGCGAGTAGTCCATTATATATTCTTCTTTCTCGTACCTCTCCCAGGGCGGGAATATACGGGACGTTTTTAAAAATTCAAACTCTACCCGCTTTCCCTCCGACAGCGGGGCGACGATGAACAGAGCTTTGCCGTCCACGCTGCCACCCAGTATCTGGATCGCCTGCATATCAGGCATGGCCGATAATATCACTTCGTTGAGCAACCGCTCTCTGGCCTGCCGGATCGTTTCCCGCAGTGCTTCGGGAGCCAGTCCGATGCTCAGGCAGGCGATTTCATCCACCAGCTCCAGGGGGGCGGTCTCAATCTCTGCGCCAAGGTACTGCTCGTAGTCCGTATCCGGGGCGTCGCCGACGCCGCCGCTGATCAGCACGTCCTCCCATCCCATGCCCTCGCGGAAGGCTTCTCTGGCCCAGAGGATGGTTTCCCGCAGCGATTCGGGGGCTGTGACGGCGTCCAGCGCGGCAACTTCGGCAATCCACGAGTACTGGGCGCCCGCGATATCCGCTCCCTCATACCAGGTATAATCCAGATCGGGGGGATCGGCGTGGAGAATACACTCGTTGCCGTCGGCCAGGCATATCTTCTCGTACCAGATCAAGCGGTTGGCGTATTCCTCCCGGGCCAGGAGAATTTTTTCTTTCAGGGCTTCAGAGGCCGTGCCGATGTCCAGAAAAGCGATGCCAAGGACCTCGCTGATGTGAACGGAGGCAAGGTCCACGCAGAGGTATTCGGCATCGTCACGGGGGTCGTCCGCGCCGCCGGGGTCCTCCGTTTCCAGCGGGGTTTCCGATTCCGCGGGAGGCGGGGCCGGCCGGCCCGGCCCGCCCGGCCCGAATTCCGGTATCCCGAACCGGAGCGCCAGCGCCGCCGCGCCCGCGATGCTAAACAGGGCGATTCCCACGACGCTGACGGCCAGACGCAGGCGCCTGGTCCGGTAAAATCTCGGCTCCGGCCCGTCGGGAGAGGCGGTATCGGCATCCCCGCCGGAGGGTCCGGCCTCCGGCTGCGGAAAAACCTTCCCCGTGAGCGGCGCGTCCGGTACATCAATGGCCGCAAACTCCGCGCGGATGGCTTTTTTTATGTTCATTTCAGTTCCTCCTTCAGCATTTTCAGCGCCCTGCCGTAGGCTTGGCGCACGGCGGCGGGGGACAGGCCCAGCATCCGCGCGATGTCCTTGTGCTTCAGCCCGTAGACCGCCCGGAACAGAACGATTTGTCTTTGCGTGGGATTGAGCGGTTTGAGGATATCCAGAAACACAATGCCGGAGTCATCGTCCCGCGCGTTTTCATCCGGCAGATCGGCGGCCAGCGGCACGGTCCGGCTCTCGCGCCTGACCAGGTTCAGCGCCTTGTTCCGCGCGACGGTCAGCAGCCACGGCTTGGGACCGCCCGCGTTTTCATAGGCGGCGGGCCGCTCCAAAACCGTCAGAAACACGTCCTGACAGATATCCTCGGCCATCGCCGGATTGCGCGTCACCATGTACGCCAGCCGGTACACATCCCGGCGGTATTCCCGATACCACTTTGCCGCGACCGCCGCGCCGTCCCCGTCCAGACCCAAGCCGATTCCTCCCCGATACGGCGGCAGACATCCCGGCCGCCCAAAGTAACCGTCTACCAGTATAACAATTCAGCGCGCTTTTTTGTGACAAAGGAAAAATTTTTTCGCGTTTTTGTTTTCTCAGGTTTTTTTCAGGTTCTCAATTCTCACAGGGCAAGAGCATTTCCTTTTGCTCTTATCCGTCCCCGCGCGCTGTGGTTTGCCCCACCGCACACGCCGTAGGGGACGCAGACCTCGGCGTCCCGCAGGTTATCTGCAAACTTCGGGGAACGGGTTTTCACCGTTTGCCCGTGCGGCTGTGTGTTTGGG
>WRLJ01000205.1 GCA_009777685.1 Oscillospiraceae bacterium
CGGCATGTCTCCATGGTCCACGCGGGCGAGATGGCGCGTTTTTTGAACGGCGGCGCGTGGGAGGAAGCCTTGGTAAAACGAGTGGACCCGATGGCCGACGCCTTGACCGGGCTTTATACGGTGGTGCTTGACGTACAGAGCACGCAGCTTCACATAGGAGCGTCCGTGGAGGCTCAGATACGCATAGAATACGCCGACAACGCCGTAACGATACCGTACGAGAGCGTACGCGACGTCGGAGACATTACAAAAGTCTACGTCTCCTCTGGGGGCGTGGCGGTCGAGCGGGAGGTAGTGAAGGGGCGCACGGACGACCGGGGACGTACGCGCATCCTCAGCGGGCTTGAGCCCGGCGAGGTCGTCGTGCTCAAGGGGGCGGACCGCATGTACGACGGCGCCAGAATCTGGCCCCAGGAAAGCTGATCCATGTGGCTGATAAGGGGATCGGTCAGGCGGCCGGTGCTGACGACCGTAATAACGCTTGTGCTGATTCTTTTGGGAGGTTATTCATTCCTGCAAATGGGTGTGGCGCTGCTGCCAAGGATGGATACCCCCGTTGTGATGGTGCGCGCCGCTTATGACGGCGCAGGTCCGGCCGAGACGGAATCCACTCTTGTAATACCCTTCGAAAACGCCATTGCCCGGGTGGAGGGCGTTAAATCCATTCGCGGCATCGCGCGCAGCGGCAGCGGATGGGTCGTCGTGGAACTCGAAGACGAAATGGACAACGCCCAGGCCGCCATGGACATCGCCACGCAGGTGCGCGCCCTGACCCTGCCCGACGGTGTCAGGGATCCCTCCGTCGTAAAGTTCGACATCAACGCGCGTCCGTTCATGACTTTGGTCGTCGTGTCGGACCTGCCAACCTCACAGGTGCGCGACATCGCGGAAGAGCAGATCTCCAAGCGTCTGACCCAGCTTTTCGGCATGGCGACAGCGGAGGTCATCGGCGGCCTTACCCGTCAGATTCATGTTGAGGTCGATCCACTTGCCCTCATGACGCACAATCTCAGCTTTTCGCGCGTGGCCGACACGATCAGGAGATCTAACCGCAACGAACCCGCCGGGCAAATAGCCGCTGGAGCCAAAGAAATATCACTCCGCTTTACCGGTGAAGCCAGAAGTCCAGCCGCGCTGGGAAACATTTCCATGTCGCTGGCGAACGGGTCCGGCATGATGCTGGCTGACCTCGCCGAGATCAGGGACACCGTGGAAGAACAGCGCTCCCTGTCGCGCTTCAACGGCAGGCCCGCCGTGACAATTGACCTTGTGGCCCGCCCCAACACCAATGTGGTGGCTCTGGCCAGGAATGTCTACCGGGAGCTTGACCTGATCCAGCCATCCTTGCCCGAAGGAATGAGCATAGACGTAATCTTCGACAACAGCGTCTACGTCGATGAATCCATCAAAAACGTCATAAAGGACATGCTGCTGGCGGTGCTTCTAACCTCCGTGGCGCTCTACTTCTGCCTGCAGCGCTTCGGCGCCATGCTGGCCGCGGTTTTGACGCTTCCCACCTCGCTGATAGCGACTTTCATCGTTCAATTTCTTTACGGTTTCACGCTCAACATGATGAGCACCCTCGGCCTGGCGATATCGGTGGGAGTGCTGGTTGCCAACGCCATTCTGGTTCTGGAAAACATATATCGCTACCGGGAAATGGGTTACGACGCAATGGAGTCCGCCGAACGCGGAGCGGCGGAAATCGCCGTGGCCCTCCTAGCCAACGTTGCCACGAACCTGGGAGTTTTCATCCCCATTGCGTTCATGGGAGGAACTTTGGGGCAGATGTTCGCACAATTTGCCCTGACCATCGTCATCACGACGCTGGTCTCGCTATACTCAGCGTTCTCCTTGACGCCGATGATCGCCGCTCACCTGGGCGGCAAACCGGGAGTGAACCTGCCGCTGTTGACCCGCATCGCCACAGGCTGGTGGCAGACAGCCTTCGAGGAACTCAAGCGCATGCACGTTTCTATGAACAAAACCTCCATGCGCCATCCCATCTTGGTCTCTTTGCTCGTCGTCGCCCTCTGCGGGGGCGCTTATCGTGGATTGGACTATATCGGCTTCAACTTCATGCCGCGCGAGGACGAGGGGCGCATCAACATCGATATAGAGCTTTCCAGCGCGGCGTCTCTGCAAAACACAGCCGCGGTTCTGAGCAGCATCGAAGAATACGTCTCGCAATTTGATTACGTACGCTTTTACCGCACCAGAGTGGGAGGCGGGCGCCAAGCCTCGACAAACACAGGCAGCGTTTCCGTTTTTTTGACGGACGCGAGTACGCGCTCCTCCGTCTTTGATATTGCGGCTGAGTGGCGCACGCATTTCGCGCCGCTGCCGGACGCGGACGTCTCCATCGCCTCGGCGGGCAGCATGGGAATGGGAGGCTGGGGGAGACCCATCGTTGTCTCAATAATCGGCCCGGATATAGATGAGCTGAGCCGCATATCCGATGAAGTCCTTACGGAGATGCGGAATACCCCTGCCCTCATGGACGTTCAGTCCGACTGGAGAATGGGGCGGGAGGAAATCCGTTTCTACCCTAACTATTACAGGTTGAGCAGACTGGGGCTTTCCTTTGGCGATGTGGCAACGGAGGTCAACGGTTATCTGACAGGGTACAACGCGGGAAAATACCGCGAGGACGGAAAGGAATACGACATTCTGGTAAAACTGCCGCGCAGTTGGAGGAACAACGCCCATAAGATGGCCGGAGTCCCCGTGCGGACCCCAGTAGGCTTCATGCCGCTCTACGATTTGATGGACGTTCGCCCGGGGACGGGGCCCACCACCATCAACCGGGAGGACAGGCAGCGCAGGGTCACGGTGGACGCCAACACGGCCCGGGGGATATCCGTGGGGGAGATCATGAGGGAGCTGCAGCCGAGGCTCGCCGCAATCGACCTGCCATCGGGCTACCGACTCTCCTACGGCGGAGACATACGCAACATCAACGAAAACTACGCGAACATGTTTGCCGTGCTGGGCCTGGGCGTTGCCATAATTTTCCTGGTCATCGCGGGGCTGCTGGAATCCTGGATGTTTGCGCTGATCGTCATGATCACGCTGCCTCTGGCGGGCGTGGGCGTCGTCCCGATGATGCTGGCCACAAACAGTAATTTCACGGTTTTCGCCCTTTTGGGCCTGGTCATGATGTGCGGCCTCACGGTGAACAACGCCATAGTCATCGTGGACTACGCCGAGATGCGCCGCCGCCAGGGCGCCCACTACAGGCGCGCCATAATCGAGAGCTGCCAAACCCGCTTCCGCCCCATTTTCATGACGACCCTGACCACGTTCATCGCCCTCATCCCAATGATGTATTCCGGCGGGGCGGGCTCCCAGCTCAAGTCCCCCATGGCCATCGTCACAACAGGCGGCCTAATGGGCGGATGCGTCCTGGCCCTTTACGTCATCCCGATGATCTACAACGTAATATGGAGGATGAGGCTGGGAAAGTAGGGTCGTTTTTAGAAATTCCCTTGACCCACGAAATCAACGCCGCATAGTTCAAATGTACACGACAAGGCGTTAAATTTGGGTAGATTTTGGTATACTCCCTTAGATTTTAAAAAGCTAAAAGCCCGCTTCTTAAGCGGGCTTTTAGACTATTTTAGACTTCCTTGTTTTTGATTCTGGTGCCGGGCGCGGGACTCGAACCCGCACAGACCTGAGTCTCCGGGATTTTAAGTCCCGTGCGTCTACCTATTCCGCCAGCCCGGCATTAATGATCAACAATTATAACACCTTGCCCGGTTCCTTCGGGAGCGGTTCACTAACTTCGCTAAGCAATTGAAACGGCTTTTCGTCCATACAGACCACTGGCTTGGCGGGATTATATGGTCGTGAGTACACTTCTAATACGTCCTCCATTGCTGCGACAAATGCAGCGTTTTGTTTGGGTGGAATGCACCAACGCGCTTGTCTGCCAATAGAGTACTAGACTATTTCATATCTCCATTGGTCAGAAAGCGGAGTCTTTCATACACCTGGCACCGCACGCTCCACCCCATCTCCCTGCCGACGTACCCCACCACGCTG
>WRLJ01000206.1 GCA_009777685.1 Oscillospiraceae bacterium
ATATCTGGCAACGTCTCAAATGAAAGGAGGTCCGGGGCACAACCGGCGCGGAAGGGGTCAATGCGGGTACAATTTCCAGAAATGCACTTCTGGATTATACAAAATAATCATTTTGTATAATTGTGCGGGTCCAATCCTGCTCCCTTTCCCTGCCATACACCTTGCCCTGTTTGCCATGAAGAACCTAAAAAAAACGCTCCGCGCCGAGTCCTTTCCGGTCTTGCTGGACTTCCTCACGCACCACGAGACCATCAAGAACCATTCCAAACGCACCATTCAGGAATATTTTTTGGACCTGCGCCTGTTTTTCCGCTTCCTGAAGGTTCATAAGGGTCTGGCCGATGAATCGGAGTTTGACGCCATCCCGGTCGCCGACGTCGACGAGGCGTTTATCCGGCGCGTCACGCTGAGCGACGCATACGCTTTTTTGTCCTATCTCTCCGACGAGCGCAAAAACCCCACCGGCAAACAACCCGGCGACGTCGGCCTCGGCGCGTCCGCCCGCGCGCGAAAGGTGGTTTCCATCCGCACTTTTTTTAAGTTTTGCACCCAAAAAGCCCATATATTGGAGAAAAATCCGCTCCAGGAACTGGATATGCCCCGTCTGCGCAAGACACTCCCCCGCTATCTGACCGAGGCCGAGTGCCTGCGGCTGCTGGGCGGCATTGACGGGCCGAACCGGCAGCGCGATTACGCCATAATTACCCTGTTCCTCAACTGCGGGCTGCGCATCTCGGAGTTGTCGGGGCTGAACGTCTCCGACATCCAGGGCGAGACGCTGCGCGTCCTCGGCAAGGGAAACAAGGAGCGCGTGCTGTACCTCAACCAGGCCTGCGCGGACGCCTTGGCGGAGTATCTGAGGGTCCGCCCCGAGCTTGACCCCAAGGCCGAGCCGGCCCTGTTCCTGTCCTCCCGCTACCAGCGCATCAGCGTCCAGACGATCCACGTGGCCGTCAAGAAGCATTTGGCCGCCGCCGGGCTGGACCCGTCCCTGTATTCCTCGCACAAGCTCCGCCATACCGCCGCGACGCTGATGCTCGGCCACGGCGTCGACGTCCGTACGCTCCAGGAGCTGCTGGGGCATGAAAGCCTGAACACCACGCAGATTTACACCCACATCGACAACGCCCAGCTGCGCGACGCGGCGCGGGCCAACCCGCTGGGAAAAGTCAAGCCGCCGGAATCAAGCCCTTGAGCCGGGGGCCGGAGAGACACTCTGTTCGTCCGCTTTCCGGATCATCGCCCGCTTGATCTTTCCGCTCACCGTTTTCGGAAGCTCCGCGACAAACTCGATGATGCGCGGGTATTTGAAGGGCGCGGTGGTTTTTTTGACATGCTCCTGCAGCTCCCGGACCAGCGCATCCGAGCCTGGGTACGCGGGCTTCAGCACAACGGTCGCCTTGACCACCTGCCCGCGGACGGGGTCGGGTACGGCGGTGACGGCGCACTCCAGCACCGCCGGATGCTCCATCAGCGCGCTCTCCACCTCGAACGGGCCGATGCGGTAGCCGGAGCATTTGATCACGTCGTCGTTGCGCCCGACAAACCAGTAGTACCCGTCGTCGTCGCGCCACGCCACGTCGCCGGTGCAGTACGCCCCGCCGCGGAACACTCCGGCGTTATACGTCTCGTCGCGGTAGTATCCGCGGAACAGGCCGTTATCCAGCCCCACGCCGCGAATGATGATCTCGCCCTCCACGCCGTCCTCGCAAGGGTTTCCGGCGGCGTCGACGAGGTCGATGCCGTACAGCGGCGCGGGCTTGCCCATCGAGCCGGGACGCGGCTCGAACCACGGGAAATTGGCAATCAGGACGCTGGACTCGGACTGCCCGAAGCCCTCGGTCAGCTTCAGGCCCGTGCGGTCATAGAACTGCTTGTAAATTTCGGGATTCAAGGGCTCGCCGGCGTTGCCGCAGTGCCGGATCGAAGACAGATCATAGCTCTCCAAATCCTCCAGCAGCATAAAGCGGTACATCGTCGGCGGCGCGCAAAAGCTGGTCAGCCGGTAGTCCTGCATCCTTTTCAGCACATTTTTGGCGACGAATCTGTCCATATCATACGCGAAAACCGCCGCGCCGCAAATCCATTGGCCGTATATCTTCCCCCAGCCGAATTTCGCCCAGCCGGAGTCGGAGACCGTCATGTGCAGCCCGTTTTCCTCCACACGCTGCCAGTAATGCGCCGTGACGATGTGCCCCAGCGGGTGGGTGAAATCGTGCGCGACCATTTTCGGCATCCCGGTGGTCCCGGAGGTAAAATACATCAGCATCAAGTCCGAGTTCCTGTTCGGGATTCGCTCCAGCGTATCCGGAAAGCGCTCAAAATCAAAGGGCTGCCAGCCCTCCCGCTCTCCGGCCGCAATGACCCGAGGGATGGACAGGCCCGCCTTTTCCGTCTCCTCCAGCAGATGCGGGTCTCCCACGCAGATCATCATATCCACGCCCGCCGCCTCCACGCGATAGACGATATCCTTGGCGGTAAGCTGAAGCGAGGCGGGAATGACGACCACGCCCAGCTTATGCAGCGCGGCGGCGGCCACCCAGTATTCCCAGCGGCGGCGCAGCAGCAGCAAAACCTTGTCTCCCTTTTTCAGGCCCTTGCTCAAAAACCAGTTGGCGGCCCGGTTGGGCAGGCGCGACATCTCCGAAAACGTAACCACCCGATCTCCGCCGTGATCGTCACACCATACCAGCGCGCGCTTGTCCGGCTCGGCCGCGGCCCAGGCGTCCACGACGTCGTAACCGAAGTTAAAGCCCTCCGGCACCTCAAGGCGGAAATTTCGCGCAAAATCCTCATAGGACTCAAATGCAACGCGCGGCACAAAGCGGTTTAACAGCAAGCTCATCGGTCATCCTCCTGACCCGCGGTAATCACAGTCAAAAATTTGGCGGGCCCGCCGACGGCGCGCTGGCCGTGGGGCCGGGCCGGATTGAAATACAGCGAGTCGCCCGCCTCCAGCCGGATGACCCTGGCACCAAACAGAACCTCGATTACCCCCTCCAGACAGAGGTTAAACTCCTGCCCGCCGTGCGTGACCGGCGCCGGGTCCGTCTCGCCCGGCTCCACGGTGACCAGCAGCGGCTCCATGATCTTGTTGCGGTAGGTATACGCCAGATGCTGAAAGCTGTAGCCCGGATAGCGGTCCACAGCCTGCCCTCTCCCCTTCCGGACGTGGCAGTACGATTCCAGATGCGGATCGCTGCCCGTCATCAGCAAGGTGAGGTCGACCTTGAAAATCTGCGCCAGATGGTACAGCACACTGATGGGGATATCCTCCCCGCTTTCCTCAAAAGCGTTAAAACGCTCCGGTGTGACGCCGACGCGCCCGGCCAGCTCCCCGACGGTAAAGCCGCAGATTTCCCGCATTTCCCGGATGCGGCGCGCGATCTGTAGGATATCCTCCTGCATGATGACGGTCATTCCTTTCTTACAGACGGTTGAATATTCTGTCGCAGTATGATATCATATAGACAAACGATATGTAAAGATAGGGATGTGGCAATTTTGAAGTTTATTACCCCGGCCGGGCGCGCCGCGCCGGACGGAACGCACTCCCTGATCCGCGATCCCGCCCTTGCGCCGGAGGGCCTTCGCAAAATCGCGTGGGCCAAACGCTACATGCCGGCTTTGCGGGAGATCGAAAAGGAATTCATCGAACGCAAGCCGTTTTCGGGCGTGCGGATCACGACCTCGGTGCATCTGGAGGCTAAAACGGCCTGTCTGGCGCTTACCCTGAAGGCGGGCGGCGCGGAGGTGTACGCCACGGGCTGCAATCCCCTGTCCACGCAGGACGACGTAGCGGCAGGCCTGGCGTCGGCGGGCGTCAATGTGTTCGCCTTTCACGGCTGTGACGAGGCGGAGTACGAGCACCAGCTTGTCTCGGCGCTGGCGTGCCGGCCCCACCTTGTCCTGGACGACGGCGGCGATCTGGCCGATTTGCTGCACGGGAAATGCGCGCCGTACGCCGACTGTCTGCTGGGGGCCACGGAGGAGACGACCACCGGCGTTCTGCGCCTGCGCGCGCGGCAGGCGGCGGGGAAGCT
>WRLJ01000207.1 GCA_009777685.1 Oscillospiraceae bacterium
TTTCTCTGCCGCGATAACGGCGGTAGGGATGAGCAGCAGCAGAATAGCAATCGTCAACAGAAGGGAAAGGACACGTTTTTTCATAGGGCACACCTCGATTTCGTAATATTGTCGTATCATGGCAAGTTTCAATATACACCGATTACCGAAATTTGTCTATAGGGAATATCAGAACTCCCCTATGTGCCGTTTAGACGAGCGGCACAAACCTTTATTATTGATGAGGGGGTGTTTATGATGAACGCCCGCCGTTCCAGTTCTTCTTTTGATCGTGAGGCTCTAAAGTCTTGTTCGTCCATGAATATTAACCTCTTCCAGAAATACATCGTTCCCTCTTATATACGCTGTGGAGGCGAAAAAGTTTACTTGCAAGTCTATGAGGAAAAGCCGGGGCTAATCCCGGCTTTTAGTATTGATAGCGCACCTATTTTTGATTGCTGTACTATCGTTGGTCATCCATTTATCATCGCCCGGTATTTATAATCTCCTATGCGGCAGGGTCAGACGGCCTGCCGCGCTGCTTTATCCGTTCAAGGTTTTGCCGGACAGGCTGCCAACGTCGAGCATTTCCATAAGCGCGGAAGTGAGTACCTGCGAGTAGTTTATACCGTTAGCTTCGGCTAATTCTTTCAGCCATGCCGGAATCGTGGTATTTGTCCTGACAGCGCGGCTGTCCATTTCATGCCGGAATAGGTCGGGGTACACGGTGACGGGGCTAACAATACAGCCCTCAATATCCTCCGGGTCGATGTTTTTAGCGTCCGATGGACGGGGAAGCTCATCGCCGTCTTTTTCCATGCCGTATATGTGGAGGCCGAGGGCTTCGGCCGCGTGCTTCCGTGTTTCCTCAAAACTGGTTCCGGCAGATACGCAACCGGGCAAATCGGGAAAGAAAACACTGTAACTGCTTTTGTCGGCCGATGTTTCAAAGGCGGCTAAATAAGTCAATGAGCGCATATCGCTGACCTTCCTTTCTCATGGCGGGGTTTATTTCAACCCCGCTTGCTTCATTATGGATTTCAAGGTCTTGGGGTGGATGTCGCCGCTATGATTAGGAACGGTGACCTTGCCGGGCTTGGTCGGGTGCTTCATTTGAATGTGTGATCCTTTGGTTTCGGCTTCTTTCCATCCGTCCCGGTGGAGTTTCTGCATGATCTCCCGAACCGTCAATTAAAGCACCTCCGTTCCCTGCTTTTATCATACGCATATTTCATACGCATGTCAAGGGTTTTCTTGAATTCGCTCATTTTATTTTTCGCGTTCATACTCCATTATATCCCCCGGTTGACAGTCGAGCGTCCACGATCTTCGGCACTCTCATGTTGCGCTCCTGATAAAAATGGGGTACCGCCAAGAGATATGCTCACCTTTATCCCGAAATCGCGGTTAAGTTTGCGGAAGACCTAAGCCGTCACAAGGACGGGGTTAACTTCAATATAGAACCAAAGTAGAACCACGGGGCAGAAAATAAAGCCGCAACCCCTGATTTAACAAGGGTTGCGGCTTGTTTGTCAGTCACTCCCACTCAATCGTCCCCGGCGGCTTCGACGTCACGTCATACACCACCCGGCCGATTTGCGGGACCTCGTCCGTGATTCGCCGCGATACGGTGTCCAAAACGTCGTATGGGACGCGGGCGAAGGCGGCGGTCATAAAATCCGTTGTGTGGACGGCGCGCAGGGCCAGTGTGTAGCCGTAGGTGCGCGCGCCGTCCTGGACGCCGACCGTGCGCAGGCCGGTCAGCACCGCGAAAAACTGCTGAAGGCCGCGGTCCAGCCCCGCCTTTTCTATTTCCTCGCGGAAGATGTGGTCGGCCGGGCGCAGGATATCCAGCTTCTCAGCCGTGACCTCGCCCAGCACGCGCACCGCCAGCCCCGGCCCCGGAAACGGCTGCCGCCGAACCAGTCTGTCCGGCAGAGCCAGCGCCGCGCCCAGGGCGCGCACCTCGTCCTTAAACAGCTCGCGCAGCGGCTCGATCAAGCCCAGAAAGTCCATGTCCTCCGGCAGGCCGCCCACGTTATGGTGGCTTTTAATCATGTTCGCGCCGTCGCGCCCGGACTCGATGATGTCCGGGTAGATCGTGCCCTGGGACAGCATGGCCCGGAAGCCCAGCTTGCGCGTTTCCTCCTCGAAGACGCGGATAAACTCCTCGCCGATGATCTTCCGCTTGCGCTCCGGGTCGGTCACGCCCGCCAGACGCGCCAGAAAACGCTCCGCGGCGTCCACGCGCTTAAATTGCAGCTCCCGCCCGGCAAACGCCGCCTCGATCTCGTCGCCCTCCCTCAGGCGCATCAGGCCATGGTCGACAAAAATGCACGTCAGCCGCCGCCCGACCGCCCGGCTCAGCAGGGCCGCCAGCACCGAGGAGTCCACGCCGCCGGACAGGCCCAGCACCACGGGATGGCCCCCGGCCTGGGCGCGGATGTCCTCCGTCATGCGCTCAATATGCGCCTCGTCCATGCGCCAGTCGCCGGCGCAGCCGCAGGTCTCCCGCAAAAAGCCGCGCAGGACGGCCTCCGCGTTTCCGGCGCAGGCGGCCTCCGGCGGGAAGGACAGCGCCGGAATGCCGAACCGCTCCGCCGGAAGGCGGGACGGGTCGCCCAGAATGATGCCCGCCGCCTCCCCGGCCCGCTCTTCGGCGGCCTCCGGCGGGCAGACCTCGCAGTACACCCCCAGCGCGCGCACCCGCCGCGCGGTCAGCAGGCTGTGCGCCCCGAAATCGGGGATTAAGACGGTTTGACGGTTTGACATGGGTTATTCCTCTCTTTCCGATGGCGGCGCAGGTCTGACAAACAGCCGGTTGGCCGCGTGGCGGTGCGGGACGCCCGACGAGTTGCAGTCAAAGACGTACTCCGCGCATTGCTCGATGTACCAGTCGTGGAAATAGGTGAACAGCTGCCCCGAACGCCAGAGGTACGAGTGGCTCTCCTGTTCCGGCGTCGGCCCGATGAACGGCTTTTGGATGAACACGTGCAGTGCGGCCAGCCCGTCGGGGCGCACGCGCGACTTGTAGTGGGCCATGACCTCATCGCGCAGCTCCGGCTTGATGTAATGCAGAACGCCGCTGGAAAACAGGATGTCGTAATCCTCCTCCAGCCGGTAGTCGCAGAGGTTGGCCTTGAAGGCGCGGACCGGGACGCCCGCCCGCTCGGCCAGGCGCTTGCACTTGTCCAGCCCCGCCTCGGAGAGGTCAAACGCGCTGACCTCATAGCCGCAACGGGCGAAGAACACCGCGTCCTTGCCCTCGCCGCAGCCGATGTCCAGCAGCTTCAGCGGCCGGTCGGGCGGCCGGTATTCCAGCACGCGCAGACACATATTGGAGGGGCGCAGACCCCAGAAATAGGCGTCCTTCCGGTACTCCTCCTCGTAATAGGACAGGTCGCCCCGGAACGCCGCGTAGCCCAGCAGCTTGTCCGCGCTGACGCCCAGCGCCCCAGCCAGGGCCGGCAGCAGGGCGACGTCGGGCATGGTTTGGCCCGTCTCCCACTTGCTGACCGCCTGAAAGGTGATCCCCAGGCGGCCGGCCAGCTCCTCCTGGGTAAAGCCGCGCTCCTTGCGATAGCGCGCGATGTTGCCGGACAGCGTTTCCCTCATGAGTGGTCCCTCCCTTTCCGTTTCTAGGATAAACCATCCCCAGGAGAGAAATCAATAACCGCGTGTTTGAATTTTCCTGAAACTCAAGCGCGGGTTGAGACCTCAGGGTATTGTACCTTGCCAAGGGCGGGATTGTCAAATCAAAATACGAAGCGGCAGGGCAAGAGCCTTTACGTTGCCCGTTATCCGGCCAATGCGGGATGTGCCGCGTTTCTCCGCGCGTGTGCGTCGTGGATGTTTTGCGGGACGCGGAGGGCCGCGTCCCCTACAGGGTTTTCCGCCCCACCCATTCGTAGGGCGCGATGCCCACATCGCGCCGTGTTTCCCCCGCCGCACACACCGTAGGGCGCGACGCCCTCGGCGCGCCGTATTC
>WRLJ01000208.1 GCA_009777685.1 Oscillospiraceae bacterium
GATGTATAACACCAGCACAAGGGCCAGAATCATAAAAACCCATTCCACCATAAGGCCTCACCCCCTTTCGAGGGGATTGGCTAACCGCCTACCGTATGTGGCAACGCCTGACATTAGAATAGCACAAATGTAGGCATTTGTCAAGCACGCCCGGACACGGCACGCCGTGTCCCTACGGACGGGGCCGCAAACCCCTGTAGGGGACGCAGCCCTCTGCGTCCCGCAAAACGTCCCCAACGCACACGCGCGGGGGAAACACGGCGCGCCGGGGGCGTCGCGCCCTACGAATGGTTTGTGCGGGAACCCCTATTTCCGTCATTGCGGGCTTGACCCGCAATCCCCCCAGATTCGCGATCCCCCGGGAGATTGCGGGGCAAGCCCGCAATGACGGTTGTAGGGGCGGCAATCTGCCGCCCGCGCATTCAACCATACCCATATCATCCATCCATCGGCGGTCACGGGCGGCAGGTTGCCGCCCCTCCCCGGCCCCCGCCCCGTCAGGGCTCGTCCAAGAGGCCCAGCTCCCGCATTTTGATTACCGCGTCCACGCCGCTGGAAACGTCCAGCTTTTTGTAAATCAAAATCGTATGCGACTTGACGGCGGACGTCTTCAGCCCCATCCGCTCTCCGATCTCCTTTTGCGTCAGCCCGTTGTTCAAATGCCGCATAACGGTCTTCTGCCGCTCCGTGAACGTCAGGTCGCCCGGTGTCCGGCCGCCGGGCAGCGCGTGCGACTGCCGCGCCTGCGCCAGCGTCAGCACATACAGCGACTTGATCTCGGCGGCGGACACGTCGCCGGCATGGCCCTGCATCGCCCGCTTTTGCAGCTTGTGGAGCATACTGGAAATCTCCGCGCCCTCGTTGGCGAACACCTGCGTAAACCCATACAGCCGCGCCGAGACGATGGCGGCCTCCAAAAATGGGAACGCGCTTTGCGGGCCGCGCCCCCGCTTCCAGTACGCGACGGCCAGCAGAAGGTTCGTCTCGATGACGTCCAGGGGTCTGTGGTACTGCTCACACAGCGTCTGGAGCTTCTTCAGAAACAGAATCGCCATATTGAAATCCCCCGCGGTGATGTACGCCCGCGCGGTGGTGAAATGCTGGTAGAGCTTGTAAAACGGCAGCGCGCCGTGCGGCGGCGCGGCGTCGTGCCGCAGCCACTCCCGCGCCGCCGTCGCGTCGCCGTCCGAAAGCATCAGCCGGCAGCGGAAAGCCCGGAAATTCGCGTTGAGGTAATAGGCCTTGTGGCGCTCGATCATGGCCTCCGCGGCGTCGAGGATTTTCAGCGCGTCCCCGCGGTGCCCCTGCGCCTCCAGCACGGCGGCGTGGATCATAAAGACGCAGAACTGCGTCTCCGGCGCAAGGCCGTCCCGGACCGCGGCCCCGGCCGAAAGAACAAACTCATACGCCGCGTCCAGATCGCCGCGCTCATACAGGATGCCCGCGCGGAGGAGCGCCTCGATGACCGTATATTCCCCGCCCAGCAGAACGCCGACGGTTTTCTTCAGCACACGCAGGCCGTCCTCGAAGTTATACATGAAATCGCAGACGTAGTCGCGGGCGGAGCGGTGGAAGAGCGGCAGGTTCTGGGAAAGGGACGGCGTGTTCGCCTGGGCGAACAGCTTGAGCGGCAGTTTTTTCAGGCTCCGCATCAGCGCGACGAGATCGTTGCGGTAATCCATACAGCGCACCAGCACGGAGGTCTGCGCCGAAGCCGGATTTTGCAGGATGATTTTGGGGAGCAACCGGAAATAGCGGTCAAGATAGCCCTCCATATCCGCGCCGCGCCCCTCGACGAACGCCGCCCACGCCAGCGGCTCCAGCAAAAACGGGTAGGCGTCCACGAGTGCGCGGTCGATGGACAGGTGGATGATCAAAACCGTATTCTCCACGGAGATGTAGGGCGAGGTGTAGTCGTACATCGCCTTCACGCCCTTGGCGATTCCGCTTTTGCTGCCGCATTGGATATAATGCTCCACGGCGCGGTAGTAGTCCCCGCGGCTGTAGAACCAGCCGCCCGCCTTCTGGTGGAACTCGGCCTTCCGCCGGTCGTTCCCGCGCTCTAGAGTATGCCGCAGAAAGTCCAGAAACAGATGGTGGAAGCGGTATACGTTCTCGCGGTCCACACTGATGAAGGCGTTTTCCCGCACCAGCGCGTCCAGAATGTCCGCGCTGTCGCGCCGTCCGGTCATCGCGTCGCAGAATTCGGGTGTAAGCTCCTCCTCGACGGATACGCGCAGCAGGAAGTCCCGCCGCTCCTCGTCCCACCGCTCCCAAATCTGCTCGCGGACATACGTCTCCAGATAGCCCGCCAGCAGTTTGCGCTCCGTCTGGTACTTCCCCGCCAGCAGGATGGCGTTCAGGCCGATGACCCAGCCGTCGGTCGCCGCCATAATGTCCCGCGTCTGCCGCAGGGTCAGCGGCTGCCCGCGGGCGTTGAAAAAGGCCCGAATCTCCGGCTCGGAAAATTTCAGGGGGTCCGCGCCGACGATCTCGATGGCGTCCTTGACCACAAGACCGGAAAAGCTGTCGGGCGGCGCGGCGCGGCTGAGGATGCAGGACGTCACGCTCTCCGGCAGCCCGAAAATCAGCTCGGGCAGATACTGCAGGATATCGGGGCTTGTGATCCGGTGGAGGTCGTCGATGACCAGAGTGCAGACGTCCTCCTCCCGCGCGGACAGGCGGAACAGGTGCAGGGCGCGCTCCAGAAATTCAAAGGACGCCGCGGAGAAGGACTTGTGGGTGACGACCTCCGCCAGGGCGGCGTTGTCCGGCTGCAAAACGCAAAGCGCGCCGGCGAGCCGTTCACAGAACTCCGCCGGCTTGCGCCCCAGCGACTCGCTGACGGCAATCCAGGCCGCGCGTCCCCCGCGGCGGCCCAGCCATAATCGTGTAGAAAGGGTCTTGCCATACCCCGCCGGGGCATGGATATACATCAGGCGTTTCACGGAGGCCCCGTCCAGCAGCTCCATCAGGTGCGTTCTCGGCGCTGCCCAGCCCGGCTCGGTCCGTTCCATCGTGCCACCACGCTCCGCTTCCAATCAATCGTTAAACGCTTCCGATTATATCCTGTTATATCCTGTCAAGCGCAGCGGACGCAAATGAATTGCGTCCTTATGCGCTCTTCCGCCGCAAACGCCATTATATCACATAACCGGCCATCTTGTCCAGTGAAAACCACAAAAATATCTCCTGAAAAATAAGGCTCTGCATAAAATCAACGCAGATATTTTCGCAAAACGTCCAGCATCTCGTCGAAATCCAACGGCTTGCCGAGATGGGCGTTCATGCCGGCCTTCAAACTTTTATCCACATCTTCCCTAAAGGCGTTGGCCGACAGGGCGACGATCGGGATTCCGGCGGCCGCCGGCCCCTCCGCCGCGCGGATGCGCCGCGTCGCTTCATAGCCGTCCATTTCCGGCATTTGGATGTCCATGAAAATCAGGCTGTAGCGGCTGCGGTTGGCCAAAAACAGGTTCACCGCCTCCTGACCGTTTTCCGCGCAGTCGATGGCAAGCCGGGTCGGCTCCAGCAGTGCGAGGATGATCTCGCGGTTGATTTCCAAATCCTCGGCCAGCAAAATGCGAAAGCCCTCAAAGCAGCCCGCCTCCATCGCCGGGAGGGCGTGCGCCTCCGGGCCGCCGTCCGGCATCTCCGGCGCGCCGCCGGCTTCCGGCTCCGGCTGCTGGACCTTGACGCTGAAGGAGAAGGCCGAGCCCTCCCCCGGCTCGGAGACGAGCCATATCTCGCCGCCCATCATCCCGATGATGCGCTTGGAAATTGCCAGACCCAGCCCCGTCCCGCCGAATTTCCGCGTCGTGCTGCTCTCGGCCTGCTCAAAGGAGTGGAACAAACGGGCCTGATGCTCCTCCTGTATGCCGATGCCCGTGTCGATGACGTCGAATTGGAGCGTGCAGGTATCCTGCTC
>WRLJ01000209.1 GCA_009777685.1 Oscillospiraceae bacterium
GTTGGGGCCGTGCGCCCGGCCCGGATTCCCGCCGCCGAGGGCCGCCCCCCCCCCGCCGCCCGCGCCGCCGGCCCCGCCGCCGGATCCCTCCCTGCCGCCGGCTACGGAGGAGCCGCCGCCGGAGGAAACGCCGCCGCCTGTGCCGACCCCGACCCCGCGCCCGACTCCGCAGCCGACATCGGGACCCGTGACGCCGCCCGCGACGGACGCCCCGCCGCCTGTAACGGACGCTCCTCCGCCCGTGACGGAGCCGCCGCCGGAGGAAACGCCTCCGCCCGTGACAGACCCGCCGCCGGAGGAGACGCCGCCGCCCGTGACGGACCCGCCGCCGGAGGAAACCCCGCCGCCCGCGACGGACCCGCCGCCGCCGGAGGAGACGCCGCCGCCCGTGACGGACCCGCCGGCCCTCCCGCCGATCCAAACCCTGCCTCCGAGACCGCCGGTGGGATAGGGGAAAGCACGGATTGCGGAAAACGCGTCCAGGTTTGTATTGACAGCCCTTTGCGCGTAGGATATAATAGCGCCTGCGGCAGAAGAGCGCAGGAGGACGCAATTCATTTGCGTCCGGTGCGCTTGACATGGTAAGTGAGCGTCGCGGAGACGAAGAGCGCAGGAGGACGCAGTTCATTTGCGTCCGGTGCGCTTGGCAGGATGAATCCCTGCGGTTCCAAAATATGAAAGGGGGCGCCCTATGGGCCGGGTATACAATTTTTCCGCCGGGCCGGCGATGATGCCGGAGGCGGTGCTGAAACGGGCCGCCGACGAGATGCTGGATTACGGCGGCAGCGGCATGAACGTGATGGAGATGAGCCACCGCGGTAAAACCTACGACGCGATTTTTCAAGGCGTGGAGGCCAAGCTGCGGGCGCTTTTGGATATCCCCGAACACTATAAAGTGCTGTTTTTGCAGGGCGGCGCGACGCTCCAGTTCTCGATGACCGCCATGAATCTGATCGGCAGGACCGGCAAGGCCGACTATGCCGTGACCGGACAGTTCAGCGCCGCCGCCCTCAAGGAAGGCGCGCGGTTCGGACAGGCGCGCGCCTGCGCGGACACCGCCGGTATCGGGCACACCAAAATCCCCGCCCAGGATGAGCTGATTTTGGACCCGGAGGCGTCGTATGTCCACTATTGCATGAACAACACCGTCTTTGGCACGGTGTGGCCCTATATCCCGGAGACGGGCGGCGTGCCGCTGGTGTGCGACATGTCCTCGTGCATTTTGTCCGAACCGCTGGATGTGACGCGCTTCGGCGTGCTGTACGCGGGCGCGCAGAAGAACATGGGGCCGGCGGGCCTGGCCGTGGTCATCCTGCGCGAGGACATCCTGTGTCCGGTCAGCGTTCTTCCGGGGTACATGAACTATGCCGTGCAGATCAAGGCGGGCAGTATGCTCAACACGCCGCCGACATACGGCGTCTATCTGCTGGGCCTTGTGCTGGACTGGGTCAGCGAGTGCGGGGGCCTGACCGCGATGAAGGCACACAACGAGCGCAAGGCCGCCGTCATCTATGACGCGCTGGACCGCTCGGAGCTGTTCGTCTCCAAGGTCGACAGGGGCAGCCGCTCGAAGATGAACGTGGTCTTTTCCACCGGCGACGCGGGCAAGGACGAGGCGTTTGTCAAGGCCGCCGCCGCCAGAGGCATGGTCTCGCTGAAGGGCCACCGCGCCACCGGCGGGATCCGCGTGTCGATCTACAACGCCATGCCGATGGAGGGCGTGGAAGCCCTGGCGGCGTTTATGCGGGAGTTTGAAGCGGAAAACGTCTAATTATAGAATTTTTAGGAGGCACTTCTGCCATGTACACCTTTAAGACCCTGAACAAAATCGCGGCGGTCGGGCTGCTCCGGCTGCCCGCCGAGCATTTTACGCTGGACAACGACGCGCCCCACCCTGACGCGATTCTGGTGCGCAGCGCGGGGATGCACGATATGCCGCTGCCGGACAGCCTGCTGTGCGTGGGCCGGGCCGGGGCGGGCGTGAACAATATCCCCGTGGCCGCCTGCACGGAGCGCGCCGTCGTCGTGTTCAACACGCCGGGGGCCAACGCCAACGCCGTGCGGGAGCTGGTGCTGTGCGGTCTGTTCCTCAGCGCGCGCGACGTCGTCGGCGGCATTGAGTGGGCCAAGGGCCTGACCGGCGGCGACGTGCCCAAGCAGGTCGAGGCCGGCAAAAGCCAGTTCA
Organism: Oscillospiraceae bacterium; assembly: GCA_009777685.1. Lineage (GTDB taxonomy): Bacteria > Bacillota > Clostridia > Oscillospirales > UBA929 > WRLJ01. Next base: position 2,186 of record WRLJ01000209.1, read on the forward strand.
TCGGCCCGGAGCTGAAGGGCAAGACGCTGGGGGTGATCGGCCTGGGCGCCATCGGCGTCGGCGTGGCCAACGCCGCCCACCACATCGGCATGGACGTGCTGGGCTTTGACCCGTATATCTCCATCGACTCCGCGCTGATGCTCTCGCGCAACGTGCGCCACGCGGGCGACATCAAGCAGGTCTTCGCCGAGAGCGACTACCTGACGCTGCATGTGCCGCTGAACGAGGACACCAAGGCCAATCTGGCCGATATGCTGCGCTGCGTCAAGCCCGGCGTGCGGCTGCTGAACTTCTCGCGCGGGGAGCTGCTGGACACGGACGCACTGATCGGCGCTCTGGACAGCGGCGTCGCAGCGCGCTATGTGACCGACTTCCCGAATGAGCGTCTGGCCGGGCACCCGAAGGTGATCCCGATCCCGCATCTCGGCGCGTCCACGCCCGAAAGCGAGGACAACTGCGCCATCATGGCCTGTGACGAGGTCCGCGAGTACATCCTCAACGGCACGATCCGCAATTCCGTCAATCTGCCGGATACGGTGCTGCCCTACACGCCCGGCTACCGCCTGTGTGTACTGCATAAGAATATCCCGAACATGCTCTCGACGATCTCCGCCGTGATGGGCGAGGCGTCGCTGAACATCGAAAATATGCTCAGTAAGTCCAAAAAAGACATTGCCTACACCCTGCTGGACCTCAGCGGCCTGCCCAAGGAGCCGCTGGTACGCAGGCTGAAGGAGCATGAGGGCATCATGCGGGTGAGGGTGCTGAAAATATAAAAAAAGACGCCTCCCCGCCGGGGGAGGGCATCTCCGGTTACGTTTTCCGCTCAAACCGATGCTTGCATTTCGGACAGGTGATTACGAGCTTGCCGCGCCCCTTGGGCACGCGCAGGCTCGTTTTGCATTGGGGGCAGGTGTAAAACCTGTGCGTTCCGCGCTGCCGCCAGCGCACACGCAAACCGGAAAAGCGGGCTGTGACGCCGCGTCTCAGCCGCAAAAACGTCTGATTTTCCCGCCCTCGCTTCCAGGCGTTGCGCGAGAGCATCCGCACCAGGCTCCAAACGATCAAAGCCAGCGCGCCCCAGTACAGGGCTGTCTCGGCAACGGGCACGCGCAGCCAGCGCAGCAGGATCGAGGCTCCCATACACGCCAGCGCCGCGATGGATAAAAACCGGTTGAGCGCGTCCGTGCCGTAGCGCCCGAACATGAACCGGCGGAAGCGTTCCCTCAAAGCGTGATCCCGTCCTTTTTCTCCGGATTGCGGCGGTACAGAATGATTCTGGACCCGATCACCTGTACGCATTCCGCGCGCAGGGCCTCGGCCAGCCCGGAGCCAAGCTCCGCCGCCGGGGTCCCCGCCGTTTCCAGCACGCGGATTTTAATCAGCTCCCGCGCGCGCAGCAGATCGTCCAGCTGCGCCAGCAGGTTTTCGCTCACGCCGCCCTTGCCGATTTGGAACAGGGTATCCAAAGGATTGGCCAGCGCCCGCAAACGGGCGCGCTGCTTGCTGGTCATGGAAAAGCCTCCTGTGTGTTTAGTTTTGCGGGGGCGAAAACCCCGGTCGTGTAAAATGGGGATACAGAGCGCGATGTGGGCATCGCGCCCTACGCATGGCAGGGCGGAAAACCCTGTTTTCGTGTCATTTCGGGCTTGAGCCCCCATCCCCCCCCCCCTTCCGCGGGGGCTTCCCGGGGCGGGCGGGGGGGGGCGCCCGGACCGGGGGGGGGGGCGGGGGCCGC
>WRLJ01000210.1 GCA_009777685.1 Oscillospiraceae bacterium
AGGCGTTTGGGGCGGGGGCAACGGCTGGCCCGTGGCGGTCCTTTCCCGGCTGATCGCAGGGCTGCCGGAAAGCCATGCGGCGGCCCGCGAGCGCTATATCGCCGTTGTGAAGAGAACGCTCGAGGCCGCGCTGGCCTATCGGGACGGCGATCTGTTCCATAATTTCATCGACCGGCCCGACAGCTTTATCGAGGTGAATTTCGCGCAGATGCTCTGCTATACCGTCGCCGGGGGCGTCAGGCAGGGCTGGCTGCCGGAACGTCTGCTCGGCGAGGCGCGGCAGATCCGGCGGGAGATACACAGGCATGTTTCCCCTTATGGCATCGTAAACGACGTCTGCGGCGCGCCGCACTTCGACAAATCCGGCATTGCGCCCGAGGGTCAGGCGTTTTTCATCCTGATGGAGACGGTCTTTCCGGAGGAGGGGCTGTGATGAGAGAATTCATTTTAAGCCTGGACGCGGAGGCGTTCGGACAATATTTCGACCACACGCTGCTGAAAGCCTTTGCCTCCGCCGCCGATTATGAGGCCTTCTGCCGGGAGGGAATCCGGTACCGGGTGAAGATGCTGGCGGTCAACCCCGCGGCGGTCGCCTTCTGCCGCGGGCAGGTCAAGGACAGCGGCGTCCGCGTGGGCGCGGCGGCGGGCTTTCCGCTGGGGCAGTCGACGGTCGGGACGAAGGTGTTTGAAGCCATTGAGGCCATTGGCGCCGGCGCCGCCGAGATCGACTATGTCCTCAATATCACGGAGCTTAAAAACGGGAACTACGGGTATATCGAGGACGAAATGAAGGCCGTCGTTTCCGCCTGCCGCGAGCGGAACGCCGTTTCCAAGGTGATTTTTGAAACCTGTTACCTGACGGACGGGGAGAAAAAAACGCTGTGCGAGATGGCCGGCCGCGTCAAGCCGGATTTTATCAAAACCTCTACGGGCTTCGGCACGGGGGGCGCGACGCCGGAGGACGTAAGGCTGATGCGGGCCTGCACCGACCCTTGCGTCAAGGTGAAGGCGTCGGGCGGCGTTAAAACCCTTGACGACGCGGCGGCTCTGATCGGGGCCGGCGCGGAGCGCATCGGCACAAGCCATACGGCCGCCATCATGGGAGAATTTTTCCGCCTGCGCGGGCAGAGCCAGCCCGGCGGAGACGTTCCGCGCGGCGCGGGGGAGGACAGCCATGCGCTATCGTACTGACCCGAAATCCGGAAATCAGCTGTCGGCGCTGGGGTTTGGCTGTATGAGATTTCCGAGGGGCCTGGGCATTGACTTGGAAAAAAGCGAAAAGCTGGTGCTGGAAGCCATTGAAAAGGGCGTCAACTACTTCGACACCGCGTACATCTACCCCGGCAGCGAGGCCGCGCTGGGGGAGATTCTGCATCGCAGCGGCGTGCGCGAAAAAATCTACCTGGCCACCAAGCTGCCGCATTCGCAATGCGGAGTGTATGAGGACTTCGACCGGATTTTTGACGAGCAGCTGAAGCGGCTGAAAACCGGATATATTGATTATTATCTGATCCACAACATCGCGGACGCGAATACCTGGAAGGCACTGGCGGATATCGGGATCGAGGCGTGGATCGCGCGCAAGAAGGAGAGCGGGCAGATCCGCCGCGTCGGTTTTTCCTTCCACGGGTTCCAAAGCGGCTTTGCGGAGCTTTTGGACGCGTACCCGTGGGAGTTTTGCATGATCCAGTACAATTATATGAATGAAACGTATCAGGCCGGACGGCTTGGCCTGCGGCAGGCGCACGCCAAAGGGCTTGCGGTGATCGTGATGGAGCCGCTGCTGGGCGGCAAGCTGGCGGCGGGGCTGCCGAAAAAGGCGGAGAGGCTCTTTGCGGAGGCGGAGCCGGAGCGGTCTCCGGCGGCGTGGGCGCTGAAATGGATCTTAGACCAGCCGGAGGTGACCGTGGTCCTTTCGGGGATGAGCGCGCGCGCCCAGCTGACCGATAACCTGCGCGCGGCGGAGGCTTTCTCCGCCGGCGCCCTGTCGGACAGCGAGAGGGAAATCCTCGGAAAGGTCAAGGCCGTCTTCGAGGAATCCTACCGGGTGCCCTGCACCGGCTGCAACTACTGTATGCCCTGCCCGAAGCGCGTCAACATCCCGGACGGCTTTGCCGCCTATAACGCCTCCTACGCCAACGGCTGGATCACCGGCATGGCGCAGTATGTCAACAGCACGAACGCCCTGCGTCCGGACGGCTCGATGCGCGTATCCAACTGCGTGCGATGCGGGATATGCGAAAAGAAATGCCCGCAGCACATCCGGATCATGGACGACCTGGGCAAGGTGAAGCGGCGTCTGGAGCCGGTCGGGTTCAATGCCCTGATCAAGCTGGCCGGACGGGTGATGGGCGCGAAACGGAAGGATTAGCCGGGCATCACGGCGCAAAAAAACAGTCCGCGGCAGGCGGGCTGTTTTTTATAGGCTCACGGTCCTTTACGTCGCCGCCCCGATCCGGTCGCTTACACTGACAAAGGCTCCGGCCACGGCAGGGTCAAAATGCCGTCCGGCCTCCTCCGTGATGATCCGGACCGCCTCGTCATGGGAAAAGGCCTTTTTGTAGGAGCGCTCGGAAATCAGCGCGTCGTACACGTCGATTACGGCCATGACGCGCCCGTGAAGGGGAATCGCCGGCCCCGCCAGCCCGTGCGGATAGCCCGAGCCGTCCCAGCGCTCGTGGTGATACGCGGCAATCAGGGCGGCGTTTTGCAAAAATTCCGTGTCTCCCGTCCGCCGGATGGTTTGGGCAATGATGCGCGCGCCTTCGGCGGAGTGTGTTTTCATGATGTCAAATTCCTCGCCGGTCAACGGGCCGGGCTTGTTCAAAATCGCGTCGGGGATCACGATTTTCCCTACATCATGCAGGCGCGCCGAGGAGATCACCGATTCTATGTCCCAGCCGGAAAGCTCGTCGGCGTATACGTTCCGCGCCCGCATGGCGCCGATCAGGATTTCGATGAATTTCGTCGTGCGCTCGATATGACCGGCGGTATAGTGGTCGCGGTTTTCCACAAGGTCCGCCAGGGTGTACACGATGCTGTTTTGCAGCTGCACGAGCTGCCGCGTGCGCTCCCGAAGCTGCGCGGTGCTCTCGCGGATTTGCTTGTCGATGTGCAGATGGGTCTGGATGCGGTTGAGCAGAACCGGCTCTGAAAACGGCTTCATGATGAAGTCCACGGCCCCCAGTTCAAGACCGTAGGTTTCGTTGGCGGCGTCGGTCAGCGCGGTCAGGAATATGACGGGGATATCCGAATGCGAATGGCTGGCTTTCAAACGCTTCAGGGTCTCAAAGCCGTTCATCTCCGGCATGTCGATGTCCAGCAAAATCAAATCGGGCGTAAACTTGTCCAAGGCCTTGAACATTTTCGCGGCGGAGGACAGCGCGATCACGCGGTAGTGCTGATCCAGCGCTTCTTCTGCCACGGTCAGGTTGGTGGCGTTGTCGTCAACGACAAATATGATGTTCCGCATAACTGTACTCCTTCCCGCGTGACTGCCGCCGTTGTATCCGGCAAAGTCCGCAAGGCGCTGTACGCGCCGCGCGCGGTCCCGGCCCGCGGCGGGGCCAGTCCATTATCGCATATCCGCTCTCCCCGGTCAATGGATATGGTGAAAAATTCCGTATATCGTTGTACGGGCTTTCTTCAAACCGTCAAACTAACCAAATGAGAGCAGCGGAAAGTAAAACGACAGCAAAGAAGAGGGCGTCAGACTTATCATAGCGAGTGGCAAAGCGGCGTTTGTTTTTGAGTTTCTGAAACAGATTTTCCACCAAATGGCGCTCTTTGTATTCAGCTTCGTCGATCTGCCTCTGAATACGGTTGCTGATACGGCTTGGAATGATAGGTACGCCGCCTCGTTGCCGGATATGTTCGCAAAAGGCCTCTTGGTCATACCCCATATCCGCCAAAACCTTCT
>WRLJ01000211.1 GCA_009777685.1 Oscillospiraceae bacterium
AGTGTCGGGATAGAGACCCCGGACGGGAGCAACACAAAACGGGCCGCGCCGCGGCCCGTTTATGATAGGAAAAAAGGGCAAACGCTTACTCGGTAGAGCGTTTCTCCATTTCCAGAGATTGCTGGTCGATGCTTTTGAGGATATCGGCGACCCAGAGCTCCGCGCTGATGTAGGCGACGTGGAGGCGTTCGGCGAGGGCGGCGTCGCCGTCCAGGAAGCGTTCCATGGCCGTGATGTCGCCGGAAATGTAGTTGGTCACGATGCCGTACAGCCGGCCGATATCGCTCTGGAAGTTGAGGTGTTCGCTGACCTCGGGCGGGGCCCGCATTTCCTTCAGCGCGCTTTCCAGAGGCATCCCGAGCATCACGCCGCTGACGGAGGCCAGGCCGGTGAAGAACGAAAGCCAGCGGCTTTTGGCAAACCAGGCGGCCAGATTCTCCATAAACCGCGCGCGAACGAGGGCGACGCGGGCGATTTCGGGTGTTTTTTCCTCGGTAATGGCGGTGCTGAGGATGGCGATGGACCACTTGGTCAGGTTGTCCATACCGATGCGGATGATGGCGTCCTTCAGCTCGTCGATTTTGCGGATTGTGCCGAAAAACGCGGAGTTGGCCATCTTAATCAGCGAAAGCGTCAGGAACACGTCGCGCTGAATGATCTGGGCGATTTTGGCGACATTGTCGCGGGACTCCTGCTCCCATTTGGTGACCTCGCTGAGAACGGCGAGCTTGTTGGCTTGAATGGGGCCAAGCTGGGCGCTGGCGCGGTTGGAGCCGATCACGGCCTTGGTATAGAAGTCGCCGATAAAGTAGTCAAAGCCCTGATTTACATAAGTACGGTAATCCTCTATGCTGTTGACGCATAGGGCGATGCGGTTGGTGGCGGGGGTGGTGTAGATGTTCAGCAGGCTGACCAGCTGGTCACGCTGCGGGTTATGGATGTCCATCGCCACGGCGTTGCATTTATCCAAAAGCTCCTTGACGCCCAGGCGGGGCTCAAGATTATAGCCAATGACGGAAAGGCCGGCATCACGGACCTCTCTGGCCCGTTCCACGCCGCCGTCGTTGGTGACCAGGATGCCGCTGTATTCGCGCGGCAGGCAGTTTTGGACGAAAGCCCACTTTTTTTGCGGCACAGCCTTGCTGATGCGGTGCAGGGCCTCCAACTCGTCCATACGCGAGAAACCCTCAAGCTGAGGGATATACGCATCGACGGCCCCCGTTTTGGTAAACATAGGTACGATACGCAGGATTCTCATAATGGTACCCCCAATGGACAATTCACGAAGAATCATGTAACCAAAGATAGTATAGCACATATTTTTTAATAATGAAATAGGGTACGATAAATTTTTCGCGGGCCGGATTTTCGCAATGGACCCCGCCCGCCGGCATAGAATACCGGAGGGGTGTATCCGGTGGAGAAGGCGCTGTCCGTACAAGAAATCAACCGGCTCTGGGCCGGGCTGGCCCCGCGCGTGGCGCGCGCCTCGGAGGAGGCGTCGCGGCAGGCGGAGAGGGTGCGGGGGGGGCCGCGCCCGCCCGCCAGACAGGGCGGGCGGACGGGCCGGAGTCTTTGGGCGGGCGCGGCCATGCTGCTGGCGGCGCTGATGCTGGCGTCTGCGGAAGGCTAGACGGTGTTTTTCTCCAGCCACGCGGCGGCGGTCCAGGCCGCCTCCCGCAGCGCGTCCGGGCCGAACGCGGACGGCATTCCGGCCAGCTCCACAAGCCGGGTGAAGGTTTCCTTTCCGCCGAGGGAGGCAAAGCGCATATAGCGCGACCACGCTTCCTTGGCGTCCTTTTGGGTGAGTGACCAGAACGCCAGAGAGACGGCCTGGGCCAGGCAGTAGTCGATATAATAAAACGGCATTTCATAGATATGCGACTGCGCCTGCCAGCGGCGGCCCTCACGGTAGAAGGGGAAGTCGTTGTCCAGCCACGGGCGGTAGCGGGCCTCCAGCCCGAGCCACGCTTCGTTGCGCTCTTTGGGCGTCATGCCGGGGTTTTCGTAGATGATGTGCTGGAACTCATCGACCATCGTGCCGTAGGGCAGGAAGGTCAGCGTGCCGGCCAGGTGCATAAAGCGGTACTGACCGGTCTGCGGCCCGAAAAAGCCCTCCAGATAGGGCCAGGCGAAGAATTCCATGCTCATCGAATGGACCTCGCAGCTCTCGTAGGTCGGGTAGATCAGGTTCATCGGAAACACATCGCGGCAGAGGTAATAGGCGAAGGCGTGCCCGGCCTCGTGGGTCAGCACGTCGATGTCGTCGGAGGTGCCGTTGAAGTTGGCGAAGATGAACGGGCTTTTGTGCGTGGGAAGGGCGGTGCAGTACCCGCCGCCGGCCTTGCCCTTGCGCGTCAGCACGTCAAACAGCTCGTTTTCCAGCATAAAGTCGATAAACTCCGCCGTATCCGGCGACAGCTCGTGGTACATCGCCTTGCCGTGGGCAAAAATGTCCTCCGGCGTTCCGATGGGCTTGGGGTTGCCGCCGGGAAACTCAAAGGGGTCGTCAAAATGGGTCAGCCGGTCGGTTTCCAGGCCGATGCGCGCCGCTTGCCGGGCCTTGACCGCCGCCGCCACCGGCACGATATGCGCCTGCACCGTCTCCCGGAAACGCGCGACCTCCTCCGGGCCGTAGCAGTTGCGCGTCATGCGGTCATAGCCCAGCCCGGTGAAGCTCTTATAGCCCAGTTTGTCCGCGATGCGGGCGCGTATCTTGACCAGCTCGTCAAACAGGCTGTCCAGCCGCTCGCTTTGGGTCAGCATCCAATCCGCCCGCGCCTGGAGGGAAGAGCGGCGCACGGCGCGGTCCGGGTCGCGGTGGTACGGGGAGAGCTGGGCCAGGGTGAGGGTTTTGCCGTCAAACTCAATCTGCGCCGAGGCCATCAGCTTTTGGTATTCCGTCGTGAGCTTGTTTTCCTCTTGCAGGTCTTCGATGACCGCCGGGGAGAAGGTCCGCTGGGCAATCTCCAGGTTGGAGAAAAACAGCGTCCCGATCTCCTTCTCGATGGCCGCGCGGTGCGGGCTTTGCAGAAAGGCAAGCTCCAGCCGCTGGGCGTATTCGGCCAGCTTCGGTCCGACCTCGTCGTAGTAGTCTCGCTCGGCGGCGTAGAACTCGTCGGTCGTGTCCTTCGTGCTGTGGATATACGCCAGGGAGCTCATCGTCTGGATATGCGTCATCATCCCGTCCATCGCGCGCAGGGCCGTCATGGCGTCCTCCGGGGTTTGCGCGTTCTTCACCGCGGTTTCCAGTTCCTCGTACCGCTTCACCGTTTCGTCATAGGGGACGCGGGTGTAGGGCATGTCGTTGAATTTCATGGGTCGCACTCCTTTGTTATATTTTTATCCGCCTTTTGCCTTGCCGAAGTTGGCGGACGCCAGCAAATTAGTGTTTTGCGTAAAGGTCAGGGCCGCCCTGGCCCGGTGGCGGGCAAAGGCCAGCGATACCAGCTCATCCAGCAGCTTGGCGAACGGCAGACCGGACTTTTCCCACAGGTAGAACGCCATCGAGCCGGGCAGGGTGTTCAGCTCGTTGATATACGGCGTCCCGGTCCGGGCCTCCAGCAGAAAGTCCACGCGCGCCGTGCCCGCGCAGCCCAGCGCGCGGAACGCGCTCACGGCAAGGGACTGGATGCGTTCGGTCAGCTCCGGGGGAATATCGGCGGGAATCACGCGCCGCGCGCCGCTCATGCCGGCGTTTTTGACGCCGCTTTGGTATTTGTCCGCATAGCTTAAAATCTCATCCTGCCCGACCGGCTCCTCGCAGACGGACGCGCGCGGGGAGATTCCGCAGCCGGCGTCGCCCAGCACCGCCGTGTTAATTTCCCGCAAAGGCTCCACCGCCGGCTCGGCCAGCGCGCGGGCCCAAAAGGAG
>WRLJ01000212.1 GCA_009777685.1 Oscillospiraceae bacterium
CCGCCGCAACGCCTGGTCGTCGGGGGTCGCGCTTGCGGGGTAGTCGATGTTGAACACGCTCGCCACCCAAACGCCCCGCAGTTCCCCGCCGCCTGCCACCGTGCCGGAGGAGGCCGCGAAAGCCGCGCCCGAAGAAGCCGCGCCCAGTGCGCCGCCCGCCTCGCCGTAACCGTCAAGCGCCGCCGGCGCTGCCCCGAAGCAAGCGGAGAGCAGCAAAAGGCACAACAAAGCAATACAAATTGAATGTTTCACACTTGCCCTCCGTTATTACACCGGCGGAAGTATCGCTTCCGCCGGTGCTTGTGTTATCCGTCATTGCGAGCGGAGCGGCGCCATCCAGCGCCGCCCCGCAATAACAAACGCGTTAATCGCCATTCTCGCCGGCGGGGATGACCGTCACCCGAGCCGTTGTTGTGTTTTACGGTTCCGTAGGTTCCGTAACTGTAAACGTCATGGTAGCGGTTGCCGATATGTTGTTGGATTCGTTGCTTACCTTGACAGAACCGTTGTACGTTTCGGCATCAAGGTCTCCGAGGGGTCGTACCTCGAAAGAACGTGTTTGGTTAGGCTCAATGGAGGCTATATTACCCGAACCCACAATAGTGAAGTTCCCGGTCGATTGAACCGTTAATTCCCCCGTGGGCTGAGTTCCCGTGTTGGTGATGATTATCGTTTGGACTGGCGGTTGCGCGTACCCCTCCACTGCAGAGGGGAATGTTACGTTGGATAGATTGAGCGATATGCGATAGGGGGGTGTCACCGGCGTCCATCGTGCGTACACGGTAATGTTGTTCGTTACAAGCGTACTGGCGGTAAACTGAGTGCCGCCACTAGGAGCGTCTGTCGTCCACCAATTTCCGAAAGTATAGTCTGGGTTTGTGGGCGCTGTGGGCAGTGGGTTAACGGTGCCGCCGCTCGGTACGGACTGGGCCACTATCGTCGTCGGTGGTGTGCCGGCATATGTACCGCCGTTTGCGTTAAACGTCACCGTGAACGTTTGCGTCGTACCCACCGTCCACGTCGCCGAACTCTGTGCGATGCGGTCCTTCCCCGACGCCGTTTGGAAATAGTTGCCCTGCACTTCCAGATAGTACTGGCCATTGGTCAACGCACTGTCTGGCACAATCGTAACTCTGTTATTGGAATTGATGGACGCGGTGAACGGAACGTTGGTTCCTGAGCTGTTATTTCGCTTGAAGGTGATGCCCCCTTGCAAACGGCTGTCGGTCATGGTCTGGCCGCTGACCAGTTCGATTGCCGTGGTGAACTGGATTCGGGGGTGTACAGTGGTGCTGACGCCGGTATCGCCGTTTTTCGGGTCAAAGGTGACGCGTGAGTCGCCGCTCCCGCCGCCGGTGTTGAAATAAATGGTCTGCGCCGGGTTGGCTTCCCCGTGGGCGTCTTCAAAGGCGTTTCGCTCGAGGACGACGTAATACCTTTCCCCGGCGCGCAAGTCCCCGTCGGGGTCTAAGGTGATGACGGTCCCCCGGTTGTTGATGCTCCCGTCAAAGTCGACCTTCGCGCCGTTTGCGGAGTCGCGATGCAAAGAGATGGCCTTGTCAATGTCGCTGGGGCGGATGTCTCCCCCTCCCCGCAGTTCCATTTCCGTGTGGAAGGTCAGCGTGATGTTCGTACTCCGGCTGACCCCTGTAGCGCCGTTTGCGGGGCTGAAGCGCACGTATCCGCCACCTTCTTCCGGCGCATCGACGCCCCGCGCCACCTGTACGTCGCGGGGTTTCGTCTCATAGGTGACGCCGCTCACGTTGACATTCATGCGGGAAATGGTGCCCGTGCCTTGGAAGTCGCTGCGTGCGTTGACGTCCGCCGTGCTGACGGTCGCGCCTGCCGCGACGTGGATTTCCGCATCCCTGGCGCCCGCCGAGACGATGAGATGCGTGATGGAACCGGAAACGAGGTCCAGCTTGGCGCCGGCGCCGTCGGCCGTCACCCTTGGGAACGTGCCGCGCAAGGTGATGTCGGCGTTTGACAGGGTGCGTAAGCTGCCGATGCCGTCGCCGTAAAGGCCGCCGGCGAGGTTGCTCGTTTCAATGATCGCCGTATTGGCGGCCGTCAAGTCGATGAGGACGGATTCCCCCCGGACCAGCAGCCTGACGGCGCCGCCGTTTTTCTCCACGGAAGCCCGCGAGACGCGGGAATGGTTGACGGTGACACTCCGGTCCCCGCCCCCGTTGACGGTCAAATTGCCCAAAATAATGCAATTTTCAATGGTGGCGTCGCCGTCGCCCAAATCCCTGTGGATGGTGACGCCGTTGGGATAAATGGTGTTGCGCAGCGTCGCGGAAGACCGCACGGACGGGTCGCCTGCAATGATTTCGTGATTCAAAATATCGCAGAGGATTTTCGCGGTCTGTGCGCGGGTCAACTGGTCGAGGGGATGGAGAAGACCGTCGTCATAAGCGCCCATGTACCCCTTGCCGTTCACTTTTTGAAACGCTTCCTGCGCCCACGAGCCAACTTGCCCGTGATCCGGGAAGGCATATAAGTTGCCGGAACTGCCGTAGGTGGGAACGATGCGGGAAATGATGACCGCCGCTTCCTGCCTTGTAATCGGATTGTCCGGCTTGAACGTGCTGTCCTCATAGCCGCCCGCATACGCAGCCGCCACGGCGCGCGAGACATCCGAGTAATACCACTCGTAATTCGGCACGTCCACAAACGTGATGCTTGCCGTGCCGGTGTTGCCAAGCGCGTTGTTGACCATGTGGGCAAATTCCGCCCGCGTAACGGCCCTGTCCGGCTGGAAAGTCCCGTCCGGGTAGCCCCGCACGAATCCCTTTTGGACGGCTTCGTTGATCTGGGGCTCCGCCCAGTGGCCGCGAATGTCGCTGAGGGTCGAGCCATACGAAAGCGGCGCCGCCGGCAGCATCGTCAGCAGCAACGCGAGAACCATGCCTATACTGAGTTTCTTCTTCATTTCTGTCTTTCCTCCATACATACTATTTATTACCCCGCCCCTAACAAGTATAAATTCGAGCGGCTACTTTAGCGTCACGTATCGTCACATCTTTAACTATACCACAAAAACAGGCTCACATACCGGGTGGGGTGAAAACGTAAAAAATATTTAATAATTGGGCGGTCAAATGAGTTTTCTTGCGCGATTGCAAAAGCTCTGGTACAATTATTATTACTCCGGCATCTAAAAGTAGGAATCGGAGAGCGAGATATTTTCGCCTCAGACGCGGACCTTGGGGCGGCTTATAGCGCCAGAGAGAGGAACATATGAATGCCATTGCGGTTATCGATCAAAACCGGGGCCTGGGGCGAGACGGGGAATTGCTCGTCCACCTGCCCGGCGATTTGCGCTATTTCAAGGAAAAAACCCTCGGAAAGACGATCATCATCGGGCGCAAAACCTTTGAGGGCATGGGCCGCCGGTTGCTGCCGGGGCGGGAAACAATTCTCCTAACGCAAAAAGAGGGCTACGAAGCGGACTGCCCGCAGTGCCACTCGCTGGAAGCGTTGTTTGCGCGGATAAAAGACAAGGACAGCGCGCATGTTTTTGTGGCGGGGGGCGAGGCGGTCTACCGACTGCTGCTGCCTTTTTGCGATACGCTTTTTATCACCAAGGTTTATGCGGCGTTCGCCGCCGACCGGCATTTTCCAGATATATTACCATGCACGCAAACAGATGTTGACAAAGAGCGGGATATTTGGGGGGGCGGGGCAATACAAGCCCCTCCGCAGGCTTTTGAAATCGTATGGCGTGGCGAGGAACAGGTGGAAAACGGCGTGCGCTATCAATTCTTTGAATACCGGCGCATGATTACCCCGCAAACGAGTGAGGGGGGCAAAAAACGACAACTGCGCCGGATTTGACATATGAGCGCGTA
>WRLJ01000213.1 GCA_009777685.1 Oscillospiraceae bacterium
GCTGCTCCGTTACCGCACACGGGACATCACGCGCCTGCGTTCCGAGCCGTGCCGGTGCGGGCGCACGCATATCCGCATGGACCCGGTGCTGGGCCGCAGCGACGACATGCTGATCATCAAGGGCGTCAACGTCTATCCCAGCCAGATTGAGAGCGTGCTGATCGGCATGGAGCATATCGGCCCGCATTACCTGCTGCTGGTGCGGCGCGAGGGCCGCTACGACACGCTGGAGGTCCAGGTCGAGCTGGCCGACGCCGCGCTGCTGGAGAATTTCAGAAAGCTGGAGAACCTGCGCGAGACCATCCGGGACCGCCTTCGCAGTGTGCTGGGCCTGTCCGTCAAGGTCACGCCCGTGGCCCCGCAGACCATCGAGCGGTTCCAGGGCAAGGCGAAACGGGTCATTGATTTGCGGCAAAAGGGGCAATAAAATGTACCAATTATCGGACATCAAAAGAACCGTCGAAGCCGAGGCCGTCTCCCTTCCCATTGAGAAGGTGGTCCTTGTGGGGTCATACGCCAAAAATGAGGCGACCGAGACAAGTGACATAGACTTGGTGATCGACGGAAAGGACCTATCTGACGCATATTGGGATTTTCTGTTTCGTCTGGAGGATACGTTTGAGGTCAAGGTTGACCTGATGACCTTTCGGGGACTGAAAAATTCCTGCCTGCGGGACAGCGTCTTGGAAAGTGGGATTACGCTGTATGAAGTATGACATCACCGTTGTTTTGGCCAAACACATTTCCGAGCTGAATGAAATCTTGAGGCGCTACGGGGTCGAGTCGAAATCCGCTTTGATATCCGCGGCGGAGGAAGATATCGTTTTTCAGCGGGCGCTGCTGATGAGTGTCGGATATATCGGGGAACTGTCCAAAAAGCTAGACGGCGATATCAAGAGCGGCAATCCTCACATCCATTGGCGGCGGCTGAGCAACTCCAGAAATATTATTTTTCACGAGTATGACATCGTGGACGTAGAAATCATTTCCAACGTGGTGTTTTCAGACATTCGGAAATTAGAGGATGTTTTGAAAGAACAAAAGAACGGATGCCGAAATGGAGAAAGGAGCCCGTGAATGAAAACGCTGGCACTGGGCAATGAGGCCGTCGCGCGGGGGCTGTTTGAGGCGGGATGCCGCTTTGTCTCCTCGTATCCGGGCACGCCGAGTACGGAGATCACCGCGTATGCGGGGCGGTACGATGAGATAGACTGCGAGTGGGCCGTCAACGAGAAAACGGGACTGGAGGCCGCCGTCGCGGCGTGTATGGCGGGCGCGCGGTCCTTTGCGGGGATGAAGCATGTGGGGCTGAACGTCGCGGCCGACCCGCTGTTCACCGCCTCGTATACCGGCGTCAACGCCGGGCTGGTGGTCGCCGTGGCGGACGATCCGGGGATGCACAGCTCGCAAAACGAACAGGACAGCCGTTACTACGCCGCCGCCGCCAAGGTCCCGATGCTGGAGCCGTCCGACAGTGAGGAGTGCCGCGCGTATACCCGCCTGGCCTTTGAACTCTCCGAGCGGTTCGATACGCCGGTTCTGGTGCGCCTGTCCACGCGCATCAGCCACACGCGGACCGCGATGGACGAGCAGCCGCCGGAAAGCCCGGAGCGGCGTCCCTATGAAAAGAACCCCGCCAAATATGTGATGATGCCCGCTATGGCGCGCGCGCGCCATGCGGAGGTGGAAAAACGCATGATCGCGCTGGGGGACTGGTGCGAGGACACGGAGCTGAACACCCTGACCTGGGGCACGGAGCGCAAAATCGGCGTGATCTCCTCCGGCATCGCCTGCCAGACGGCGCGGGAGGCGCTGGGCGGCGCGGTCAGCTACGTCAAGCTCGGCATGGTCTACCCGCTGCCGGTCAAGATGCTGCAAGAGCTGGCGGAGGGCGTGGAGGAACTGTGGGTCATTGAGGAGCTGGACGATTTTATCGAAACGCACTGCAAAAAGCACGGTCTCCGGGTGCGCGGCAAGGCCGAGCTCTCGCCGCTGGGCGAATACACGACCGAGCAGCTTCGCCGGGCGATTCTGGGCGCGTCTCCCGCGGAGGAAGCCTCCGCCGCCTCGGCGGCGCCCCTCCCGAACCGCCCGCCGGTGCTGTGCCCCGGATGCTCCCACCGGGGGACCTTCTATGTCATGCAAAAGCTGAAGCTCACCGTGCTGGGCGACATCGGCTGCTATACGCTGGGCGCGGCCCCGCCGCTGAACAGCATGGACTACTGCCTGTGCATGGGCGGGTCGGTCAGCGGCCTGCACGGATTCCTGAAAGCCCGCCCGGAGGCCGCGTCCTCGGCGGTGGCGGTGATCGGGGATTCAACCTTCATTCACTCCGGCGTCACGGGCCTGATACACATGGTCTATAATCAGACGCCCGGAACCGTGGTGATTCTGGACAATTCCACCACCGGCATGACGGGACATCAGCACAACCCCGTGACGGGGCTGACGCTGAAAAACCGGCCCGCGCCGGTGCTGAGCCTGGCCGAGCTGTGCCGCGGCGCGGGCGTGGCCCGCGTGCGGGAGGCGGACCCCTTCGACACGCCGGCGCTGGAGGCCGCGCTGCGGGAGGAGCTGGCCGCGCCGGAGCCGTCGGTCATTGTTGTGCGCCGTCCCTGCGCGCTGCTGAAAAGCACGGCGCGCAAGCCGGCGGTCACCATTGACGCCGGCCGATGCACCCTCTGCGGCCTGTGCCTGAAAATCGGATGCCCCGCTCTCACCAAGGGAGAGCAAGCCGTCGGCGTCAACACGCCGCTGTGCGCGGGGTGCGGCCTGTGCGCCGGCCTGTGCAGACGGGGCGCGATCATGACAGGGGAGGGGAGCGCGTGAAAAGCTGTAACATCCTGATTGCCGGAGTCGGCGGGCAGGGCTCCCTGCTGGCTTCCAAGCTGCTGGGACGGCTGTTCCTGTCCCGAGGATACGACGTCAAGGTCAACGAGGTCCACGGCATGAGCCAGCGCGGCGGCAGCGTCATCACCACCGTCCGCGCCGGAAAGCGCGTGGACAGCCCGCTGGTCGCCGAAGGCGAGTGCGATCTGCTGCTGGCGCTGGAACGCCTGGAGGCTCTGCGCTGGGTATCCTGCCTCGCGCCGGAGGGGAAGCTCGTCGCGTCGCTCCAGCGCATTCCGCCGATGCCCGTGATCACCGGAGCGGCGGACTACCCTGAACAGCGGCCGCCGGGCCTGTGGGTGGACGCCCTGGCGCTGGCGGAGCGGGCGGGAAGCCCTCAATGTGCCAACGTTGCCCTGCTGGGCGCGGCGTCGCGGTTTTTGGAGTTTGAGCCGGAGGAATGGGCGCGGGCGATTGCCGAATGCGTACCGGCAAAAGCCGTGGAGATGAACATACGGGCCTTTGAGCTGGGGAGAGCTGAGGGCAGGGAAAGAGAGGGCAATTTGCACAAACCTTTGTAGGGGACGCAGACCTCGGCGTCCCGCAGGTGATCCGCAAACTCTTGGGGAAAGGGCTTTCACCGTTTGCCCGTGCGGCTGTTTGCCCCACCGCACAGACCGTAGGGGACGCAGACCTCCGCGTCCCGCAGGTTATCCGCAAACTTCGGGGGAAAGGGTTTTCACCGTTTGCCCGTCCGGCTGTTTGCCCCACCGCACACACCGTAGGGGACGCAGACCTCGGCGTCCCGCAGGTGATCCGCAAACTCTCGGGGAAAGGGCTTTCACCGTTTGCCCGTGCGGCTGTTTGCCCCACCGCACACACCGTAGGGGACGCAGACCTCGGCGTCCCGCAGGTGATCCGCAAACTCTCGGGGAAAGGCTTTCACCGTTTGCCCGTGCGGCTGTTTGTCCCACCC
>WRLJ01000214.1 GCA_009777685.1 Oscillospiraceae bacterium
TCACCGTGGTCTTGAAGATGCCCGCCGCCGTGGCCAGCGAAAACCGGTTCAGCTCACCCAGGGCGTAGTTGACCACGAACACGTCCAGATTCTCGGCCCGCGACCGCAATACCCCGGCGTTGCCCAGCAGATATTGGATTTCAAAGCCGGAGTCGAGCATGTAGCCCAGGCTCATCATCATCAGGATGACGATGGTCGGCTTGATGCTGGGCAGGGTGATGTGCCACATCTTATGATAGCGGTTGGCCCCGTCGATGTCCGCCGCCTCGTAGAGCGTCCCGTCAATGGCCGTCATGGCCGCCATATAGATGATCGTGTTCCACCCTAAACTTTTCCACAGGTGGGAGCCGGCCACAATGCCCCAGAAATAATTGGCCTCGCCGAAGAACCGGATGGGCTCCCGTATGACATGAAGCGCCATCAGAACCTCGTTGACGATGCCGCCGTCGGTGGTCAGCGCGGATTGAACCATGCCGGCCACGATGATCCACGACAGGAAGTGCGGCAGATACAGGATGTTCTGGATGATGCGCTTGAAGCCCACATGGCGCAGCTCGTTGAGCAGCAGCGACAGACCGATGGCGCAGACATACCCCAAAATCAGCGTCAATACGCTTTGCCCGAACGTATTCAGCAGGGCGTTCCGGAAGGCCCGGCCCGTCTGGGTATTGGCAAACAGCGCGGTAAAATTACTCCATCCGACCCATTCCTGCCGCTCGTTAAAATAGGTGCCCAGGGTGGGCCTGAAATTCTGGAACGCCATGACCCAGCCGGACAGCGGGACATAGGAAAAAATGAATTTATAGATGACCAGCGGCACGCTCATGATCAGCAGCTCGCGCTGGAGCCAAACGGTCCCCCAGAGACCTCTTTTCCCGAACCGGCTTGCTTTCTTTACGGAAACCTTCGCCGCCATCGTATTCCCCCTTTTTGTAGTAACGCGCCGTAACAAAAACGGCAAGGGGACACCCCTTGCCGTTTCCGTTTTACCGCCGCGGGATCACAACGGCTTCGTTACGGTTTGCATCGCGGGCCGCGCGGAATCAGCGGGGCGCGTATTTCTCGTCAACGCCCGCCTGAATGAAGGCGCGGAGGATATCCAGGTCGACCTGCGCCAATCGGGCCTGGTAGGTAGCCCATACCGTCTCAAACTGATCCTCCGGGCACTGAATCGCCTGCGGCAGCATCTCAACGGCGATGTTGAGCATCTCCGCCTCCGCGATCCTTTCGGGGGAGCCGTCGGGCAGGGGGATGTTCCACGCCGGATAGTGCGCCGGAGCCACCAGCGGGCTTGTCACCATCGCGCGCCAGTTCATCACATTGTATTGGGACAGAAACTCCCTGTCGTAATCGGACAGCGCATTGTAGAATTCCGTGGCCTGCGTGGCGGGATCGTAGGCGTTGCCGTTGGTATAGAAGCCCTGACGCTTCGGCGCCAGATCGCGCAGCGCCATCAGCAGGTTGTTGGCTCTCCAAACCTGATCCAGGCCATCCTCGATCTGCTTTTGCGTGCGGTAATACAGCCCGTCTTCGCCCACCTGGTAATCCTCGTCCTCAATGCCCCAGGCCATCCGCTTTTGCCATTTTTCTTCTAAAAGATGATTGATGAACGCGAGGGCCTTCTCGGCCGTGCCGTTTTTCTCGGCTGTGATGGAGACACTCAGGCCCTGATTGTAGTTCATGACGGGGATATCCCCGTACCACGGGGTATAGCCGTCGTAAACAATCTCGACAGGCGCCCAGGTGAGGTAGCTTTTATCCGCCGCGTTCAGAGACTGGCGGGGCGTCTGTATGTTCCAGCCCTGGTCGAACATCCCCAGCACGCGCCCGCTGCTGAGCAGCTCGTAATACCGGTCGGTCGTCAGAGAATAGGTTTCCCGGTAGACCAGACCCTTTTTATCCATTGCGTTGAGGAACTGGTAGTAATCCTTGGCATAATCCTCAAGGGCGTATATGGAGACGACCCGGTCGTCCACCGCGACGATGCCCTCGTTGGGATGTCCGGTCAGATGAAGGGGGGCGTTCATGATGCCGTATTCCTTGTTGCCGGGCATCATCGGGAAGGTAAAGCCGACGGTTTGCATTCCGTCGATCGTCGGGTACTTCGCGATATATTCCTCGATCCATCCGAAATACGTTTCCAGGCTGACGGGCGTCGTGGCCGGGAATCCGAATTCCTCCAGAACAGACTTCTGGAGCCAGAAAGCGGTCATCCAGTGGTCATTTTCCGGAATGCCGCCATAGAAGCGGTTATAGTCGGGGAAGCAATAGAATTTACCCTGCCAGGAAAGCTGATCGCGGTAGGGATACACATGCTCCGTCAGAAGGGGAAACAGCCCCGTGCTGCCGCCGTCCGGCGTGAACAGGTAATCGTCCAGCGGAATCAGGGCGCCGGCCTCGTGGAAGGGCAGACTGAGCTGGCGGGAGCCGATGATGTCGCTGAATACGCCGTCGACCAGCATGATCGAGATTTTTTCGGCGGCCACGCTCCGTCCGATAAGCTCATATTCCAGCGTGACGCCCAGCTCATCCTTCAGCAGCTGGGACAAGCGGTTGTTGGCGTTCGGACCCGCCTCATTGGTGATCATGGTGATGGACAGCGTGGTCGGGTCGTCCGGACTCAGCGTGATCGCTTCGATGCCGGGGTCGGGCGGAGGCGGCGTTTCCGTCGTTACGTTGCCCGTGTTTTCCGTAACGGTCGGGTCCTGGGATTGCGCGGGCGGAGGGGTGGTGCCGTCGGGCGCCTGCGTCTGTACCGTGCAGGCGGCCAGAGCCAGCAGCATCGCCGCGGCCAGCAGAAGCGGGATCAATCGTTTCATGTAAATCCTCCTTGTTTGGTGTTCCGCCGGCTCTGTTTTCCGGGACTGCCGATGCAAGCGGCAATCCCGGATCTATTCCGGCGTCTTCAATACAGTCCATTGTAACTGACTGTGCGGACTTTGTCAAGTCTTACAAAAAACACCTTGCATTCCGTTTTCAATGGTTAAACCTGCACGAAAACAGGGACTCAGTCTTCCTCCGGCTCCAGCATGGCGACCCGTTTGACGTGCCGCCCGCCCTCAAAGCCTGTCGTCATAAAGACCTCGGTGATCATTTTGGCCAGCTCCGGTCCCACGACGCGCGCGCCGAGGGCCAGCATGTTGGCGTCGTTGTGCAGGCGCGCCATCTTCGCGGAGTACGGCTCGGAGCAGACCACGCACCGGACGCCGCGCACCTTGTTGGCCGCCAGCGAGATGCCGACGCCCGTGCCGCACATCACGATGCCGCGCTCACAGTCGCCCGCCGCGACCGCTTTCGCCGCCGCGCGGCCGCTGACGGGGTAGTCGCTGCTTTCCACCCGCCCCACGCCGTAGTCAATCACCGTATGGCCCATGCCCTCCAGCAGGGCGTGGATCTCCTGTTTCAGTTCATAGGCCAGATGGTCGCTGCCCAATGCGACTACCATCGCGCACCCTCCTTATCCGTTCCGTTTCATACTCAGCGATATCCGTTTCTTGCTTTCCTCCACCGCCAGCACCGTGACCTCCACGGTGTCGCCGGCCGCGCAGACCTCGCCGGGGTGGCGGATAAACCGTTCCGACATTTCCGAAACGTGGCACAGTCCGTCCTGATGCACGCCGATATCCACGAAAACGCCGAAGTCCACCACGTTGCGCACCGTGCCCTTCAGCCGCATCCCCGGAAGCAGGTCGCCGATGCTCAAAACATCCTCGCGCAGCAGCACCGGCGGCAGATCGTCGCGCGGGTCCCGCCCCGGCTTTTGCAGCTCGGAGACGATATCGCGCAGGGTC
>WRLJ01000215.1 GCA_009777685.1 Oscillospiraceae bacterium
GCTTGGCCCTGCCTGCCCCCCCCCCCCCCCCCCCCCCCCCCCCCCCCCGATTCGCAGGCTGTCTCCCGGGAGATTGCGGGGCAAGCCCGCAATGACGGTGGTAATGCAATTTACAATCTAAAACATAACCTCTATGTAGGGACGCCATATATGGCGTCCGCGGGCGACCAGGACGGTCACCCCTACAAAGGAAACTACCCTAACAAATCTAAATTTCCGCCCATCCCCCGGACACGGCACGCCGTGTCCCTGCATATTTATAGGCCTTGATGATTGACGGAAAAGATTTTTTTGCTGGCCGGCCAAATCGTTCCGCCGCAGGGACACGGCGCGCCGTGTCCGGGCGTGCCGTGCCGCCCTTTGTAATTCTCATTTGAATTCCCCTCCAAGTGTGCTATAATAGAAGCATTACCGCTCCGGGAGGAAATTCATGTCAGTTATCACAAAAATATTCGGGACCCGTTCCCAACGGGAATTGAAGCGCGTCCGGCCGCTGCTGGAAGCCATAGAAGCGCGGGAGCCGGAGATGCGGGCCCTGAGCGACGCCGAGCTGCGCGCGCTGACCCCCGCGTTCCGGGAGCGTCTGGCCGGCGGGGAGACCCTGGACGACCTGCTGCCCGAGGCGTTTGCCGCCGCGCGCGAGGCCGGGGTGCGCGCGCTGGGCCAGCGCGCGTTTCCCGTGCAGCTGCTGGGCGGCATCGTTCTGCATCAGGGGCGCATCGCGGAAATGAAGACCGGCGAGGGCAAGACCCTGACCGCCGTCATGTCCTCCTATCTGAACGCGCTGACCGGCGAGGGCGTCCATATCGTAACGGTCAACAGCTATCTGGCCAAATACCAGAGCGAGCTGATGGGCAAGATATTCCGCTTTCTGGGCATGACCGTGGGGTTGGTCGTGCAGGGCATCACCCAGGAGGAGCGGCAGGCCGCCTACCGCGCCGACGTGACCTACGGGACCAACAACGAGTTCGGCTTTGACTACCTGCGCGACAACATGGCCCTGTACGCGCAGGATTTGGCCCAGCGCGGGCACGTGTTCGCCATCGTCGACGAGGTCGACTCCATCCTGGTGGACGAGGCGCGCACACCGCTGATTATCTCCGGGCAGGGCGAGAAATCCACCGACCTCTACGTCCGCGCCGACGATCTGGCCAGCCGCCTGCGCGTGCTGCGCGTGACGGAGCTGGACGCCAAGGAACAGCACGAGCATTATGACGCCGATTACCTCGTGGACGAAAAGGCGCGCACCGCCACGCTGACCCCGGCAGGCATCAAAAAGGCCGAGGGCTTTTTCGGGCTGGATAACCTGTCTGACATGGAGAACACGACGGTCTACCACCACGTCAATCAGGCGCTGAAGGCGCGCGGCGTGATGAAGCGCGACATCGACTACGTCGTGCGCGACGGGCAGGTCGTCATCGTCGATGAGTTCACCGGACGCCTGATGGTCGGGCGGCGGTACTCCGACGGGTTGCATCAGGCCATCGAGGCCAAGGAGAAGGTCAAGGTCGAGCGCGAGAGCAAGACCCTGGCGACCATCACGTTCCAAAACTATTTCCGCCTCTATCGCAAGCTGAGCGGCATGACGGGCACGGCGCTGACCGAGGCCGAGGAGTTTTCCGCCATCTACCGGCTGGACATCATCGAGGTGCCGACCAACAAGCCCATGATCCGCGAGGACTTTCCCGACGCCGTCTACCAGACCCAGGCGGGCAAGTACAGCGCGGTCGTGCGGCAGGTCAGGGAATGCGCGGAGCGCGGGCAGCCCGTGCTGGTGGGCACGACCTCCATCGAAAAGTCGGAGCTGATCTCCGCGATGCTCAAACGCGAGGGCATCAAGCACAACGTCCTCAACGCCAAGCACCACGACAAGGAAGCCGAGATCGTCGCCCAGGCGGGCCGCGTCGGGGCCGTGACCATCGCCACGAACATGGCCGGGCGCGGCACGGACATCATGCTGGGCGGCAACGCCGAGTTTCTGGCGCGCGCCGACCTGCGCAAGGAGCGTGTGCCGGAGGAGGTCATTTTCGAGGCCGTCGGCGTGACCGACACCGACGACGAGGAGGTTCTGGCGGCGCGGGCGCGCTTTAAGGAGCTGCTGGCCCAGCACGCCGCGGACATTGAGGTTCTGCACGAGCAGGTGCGCGCCTCGGGGGGCCTGTTCATCGTCGGCACCGAGCGGCACGAGTCGCGGCGCATCGACAACCAGCTGCGGGGCCGCGCGGGCCGTCAGGGCGACCCGGGCATGAGCCGGTTCTTCCTCAGCTTGGAGGACGAGCTGATGCGGCTGTTCGCGGGCAGCCGCGTGGATACCATCAAGCGCATGATGGCCGGCGCGGGGCTGGAGGAAGACATGCCCATCGAGCAGAAAATGCTCTCGGGGGCCATCGAGAACGCCCAAAAGCGCGTGGAGTCGCGCAACTTCCAGTCGCGCAAATATGTGCTGGAATACGACGACGTGATGAACAAGCAGCGCGAGACGGTCTACGCCCAGCGCAAGAAGGTCCTCGACGGCGAGGATTTGCATTCCTATATCGAGGGCATGATCGAGGGCCTTTGCTCCGAGAGCGTGCGCCGCGTGTCCGGCGAGACGCCGGAGCTGGACGATGTGCGCGTGGCGGAGATCACGCTGCCGTTTACGGGGCTGTTCCTGCGGCCCGGCGAAACGATCCGGGCGTCGTCGGTCGAGGAGGGCGTCAAGCCCGCTCAGGCGGAGGACTGGCTGACCGGACGGGCGCTGGCCGTATACAGGGAAAAAGAAACCGCGCTGGGCGCGCCGCTGATGCGGGAGCTGGAGCGCGTGATTTTACTGCGGGCGGTGGACCGCCACTGGATGGACCACATCGACGCCATGCACGAGCTGCGGCAGGGCATCGGCCTGCGGGCCTACGCCCAGACCGACCCGATCGTGGAGTACAAGCGGGAGGGCTTTTCCATGTTCGAGGATATGGTGGGCTCCATCCGCGAGGATACGGTGCGGATGCTGTACGCGGCGCGCGTGCAGGCCCCCCGGGGAGACGCCCCCGCCGTGCCCCGGCGCGAGGCCGTCGCCAAAGGCATGGTCGCCAGCGTCGGGGGTGACCCGCAGAAGAAACAGCCCGTCCGCAAGACGGCGGCGCAGAAGACCGGCCGCAACGACCCCTGTCCGTGCGGCAGCGGGAAGAAATACAAAAAATGCTGCGGGTTCGAGCCGGGAACGGCGGCCGGATGAATCCATAGAGAAAGTGTGGGGTCGGGGATGAAAAGCAAAATCACGGTATTCGTGGCCGGGCAGGAGTTTTCCTTGCGGAGCGAGGAGGACGAGGGATACGTCCTGCGCGTGGCGGCCCAGGTGGACGCTCAGGTCAGGGAGCTGATGGAGGACAGCCGCCTGTCGCTGGCCGGCGCGGCGGTGCTGGCCGCCCTGAACGCCGCGGACAGGGCGCAGAAAGCCGTTGACAGCGCGGACCATCTGCGCCATCAGGTGCGCGAGTACCTGGAGGAGACCCAAAAGCTGAAGGGTGAGCTGGCCGACGCGCGGCGGGAAATCTCCCGCCTGCGCGGGAGCGAGAGGCGATAAACGGCCATGCGGGGGACGGTCCTTCCGCGCGTTCAGGTCGCCCTGCGCGGGCCGGAGCTGTTTTCCGGACGGGAAGGCGGCTATGCTTCCGCCGTCCGGCAGGGCGCGGTGGAGCTTCTGTTGTATCTTCCGGCGGAACGCCCCCCGGCGGAGGGACAGGCCTTCGGCGGCGCGGGCGACGGCCCGAAGGCGGCTTCACAGGGCTCGGCCCCGCCGCCCAA
>WRLJ01000216.1 GCA_009777685.1 Oscillospiraceae bacterium
GGTGGTGGGGGGACCCCCGTCCCGGAGTGGGGGGTTCCGGGGGAGACCTCCCCCGGGAATGCCTGAACACCACCCAAACCCACAGCCGGACGGGCAAACGGTGAAAACCCGTTCCCTGAAGTTTGCAGATAACCCTGCGGGACGCCGAGGTCTGCGTCCCCTACGGTGTGTGTGGTGAGGCAAACGCGGCGCGATGTGGGCATCGCGCCCTACGGTGTGTGCGGTGGGGCGACCGCAAAGCCGCTGAAGGGTTTGCGTTTTATAACGCCGCAACAATATCAATTCCGTTCCCGTCCGGGTCTTGAATGTTGAAATAGCGGTATCCCCAAGGTAAATCTTTCGGCGGCTCTTTGACCTCAATACCCAGTTCCGTCATCCGTTTGTATTCCGCGTCGGCATCCGCGACACGGAACTCAAAGCCCTGGCAGGCATGATATACCTGCGGTTTGAATCCCTCGTCATAATTTACGGTGATCCAGGTTGTGTTCTCGTTTCTTTCCCCGAACCATATCTCTATCCGGTTCGGGCCGCCGTGTGCTTTGTCATTGACGATGTGCGCCCCCAGCGCTTTTTCGTAGAAGCCGGCCAGTCGTTCGGGATTGGACGACACAATATTGATGCCGACAAATTTACGGGAAAAGCCTGTGGTTTTTGTGAAATCGTCCAGTATTTCCTTGCTTTTTTCAAGGTAGTCATTCATTGAATATCCCCTCTTTTGATGAATATTGTCCAGAAGAGAATCAACTGTTTGAGCCGGCAGTACAATCAAATACGGATTTTTACGGAGAGCGTAAGGCGTATGTCCATAGGCGGCTTTCAACGCCCTGGTCAGAGCCTCCTGCGATGAAAAGCCATATCGAACCGCTATGTCGATCAACCGCTCCCGCGTATCCCGTATGTCAAGCGCGGCCCGGCATAAACGGCGGTCAGCTATATATTTTTTTACCGTCATGCCGGTGATGAAACGAAACAGTCTTGAGAAGTAAAACGGCGAATACCCCGCCTGATTGGCCAGGTCAAGCAAGGTAAACTTCTCCGTTATGTTATCCTCCATCCAAGACAGCGATTTTTCGATTGCGCCGCGCCACTCATTCATGTTGTTCCCCTCCTTTCGCTTACCAGCATATCAAACAGAGAGAGGATTTTTTTGATATAAGTTGCTGAAATACCCGTCACTTCGCGTATTCGTAGGTGATCCCGTACATAAACACCTCGTCGCCGTCCCGCACCCCGGCGGCCTCCATGCGGTCAAACACGCCGTGCTTGCGCAGACAGCGGTCAAAGTACATTTTGGATTCATAGTCGGAAAAATTGACGTTGCCCATCAGCGCGTACAGCCAGTCGCCCTCCACCCGCCAGTAGCCGTCCTCGCGCGTAACCGAGGTGTCCTCCGGGGAAAGCGGGACCGGCTCCGGCGCGGGCTCCGGCTCAAAGCGCGCGATCGGCGGCAGGACGCTGAGACGCCGATAGACCGCCTTGACCAGCGCGTCCACCCCCGCCGTCGTCGCCGCCGAGATGGCGTACACGGGCCTTGGCGCGACGTGCCGGATCAGCCGCTCCAGCCTTTCGGGGTCCTCCAAAACATCCGTTTTGTTGGCCGCCACCACCTGCTCGCGCTCGACCAGCTCCGGCAGGTGCGCGCGCAGCTCGGCGTTGATGGCGTCAAAGTCTTCGCAGGGATCGCGGCCCTCCGTGCCCGCCGCGTCCACGACATGAATCAGCAACCGGCATCGCTCGATGTGCCGCAGAAAGGCGTGGCCCAGACCCGCGCCCTCCGACGCGCCCTCGATCAGCCCGGGGATGTCCGCGCAGACAAAGCTGTTCTCGTCGTCCGCGCGCACCATGCCGAGGTTCGGCTGGAGCGTGGTGAAGTGATAGTTCTCAATTTTGGGCCGCGCCGCCGAAATCACCGACAGCAGAGAGGACTTGCCCACGTTCGGAAAGCCGATCAGTCCCGCGTCGGCCAGCAGCTTCAGCTCCAGCCGGCATTCCAGCTCCTGGCCCGGCAGTCCGGCCCTGGCAAAGCGCGGCGCCTGGCGCGTCGAGGTGGCAAAGCGCCGGTTGCCCCAGCCGCCGCGCCCGCCTTTGGCCAGCAAAAACGGCTCGGCGCCGGAAATATCGGCGATCAGCCGCCCGCTCCGGGCGTCATAAATCAGCGTCCCCAGCGGCACGCGGACGGTCAGGTCCTTGCCGCCCTTGCCGGAGCAACCGCGGCCGCCGCCCGCCGCGCCGTCCTCCGCCGCGAATTTGCGTTGGTGGCGGAACGCCAGCAGCGTGGACAAGTGCTCGTCGGCCTGCACATAAACGCTGCCGCCGCGCCCGCCGTCCCCGCCGTCGGGCCCGCCGGCCGTCACATATTTTTCCCGGTGGAACGCGATGGCCCCGTCCCCGCCGCGCCCCGCGCGGACCTTGATGGCCGCCTGATCGGTAAACACGGTTTACACCTCCGAAATCCAGAGCTTGCTGGAAGCAGCGATCAAACAAGCCCCAGCAGTAACCCGCAGAACAGCCCAAGGCTGCTCTGCGGGTATCCGTTTGCGGCTCGCGTATGCTTGCCCGCCATTCTCAACGCTCAAGGTTTAACTCTCAATTTCCTCGTAAACGGAAACCTTTTTCCTGTCGCGGCCCAGACGCTCGAACCGGACGCGGCCGGTTTTCAGCGCGAACAGAGTATCGTCCCTGCCCCGTCCGACATTCAGGCCGGGATGGATTTTCGTGCCGCGCTGGCGGACAAGGATATTGCCGGCCGGTACAAGCTGCCCGTCGGCGCGCTTGGGGCCGAGCCGTTTGGACTCCGAATCGCGCCCGTTCCGCGAGGAGCCTACGCCCTTTTTATGTGCCATGATGCTTCACTCCTTGTTAATCTGTTCCGAGACGGCTTCCGCCTCAGCCGATGGCGATCTTCTCGATCTGGATTTTGGTGTAGGGCTGTCTGTGGCCCTGCTTGCGGCGGTAATTTTTCTTGGCCTTCATCTTATAGACCATGATTTTCTTGCCCTTGCCGCTTTTGACGGCCTTGCCGGTCACGGTCACGCCGGGGACGGTGGGCGCGCCCAGCTTCACCTTCGCGCCGTCGAACACGGCCAAAACCTCGGTGAACTTCACGCTTTCCCCGTCGGCGGCGTCCAGCTTCTCGGCGTAGATGATGTCTCCCTCGGCGACCTTGTACTGCTTGCCGCCCGTCACAATTACTGCTGTCATTCCGGTTCCCTTCTCCTGTTTGAAGTCTCGCTCCCGCGGGTGCGTGCCGTCAGGCACGTCTTAACAAACCCGCGCGGACGCGGCTAGGGTAGTTTACCACAAGCGGAGCGGCAGTGTCAAGCGTTATTTTCGCGGGAGTCACGTCAATCTAATTTAAGGGATTGAATTCCATACGAAGGAACAAAACAGTAGTACGCCATATAGTACGCCATTATATGCCGCCCCTACAGGAAAACGGGGTTCCCGAGGATGCCTGTTTGTTAGGGCAGTTCCCTGTGGAGACAGCAAAGAAAGTGCAAGGGTATGGCCGGGACATGCGAACAAGACAAAAAGAGAGAAAACCTAGAAGTCGAGGCCAGGACAGCTAGGACAAGACCCTTACGGTGAAACGCCGTGTCTTGCACAGACAAAACCCCCGTATTACCCGCGAGAGGGGCTGGGGGACTGCCAAGTCCCCCAGTGGGGGGCTCCGGGGGAGACCTCCCCCGGAAATGCCTGAACACCACCCAAACCAACAGCCGCACGGGCAAACGGTGAAAGCCCGTTCCACCGAGAGTTCGCA
>WRLJ01000217.1 GCA_009777685.1 Oscillospiraceae bacterium
CGCCTTGCGTAGGGCGCGACGACCTCGGCGCGCCGTGGTCGTTATCCGGCCCATGCGGGACGCGACGCATTGCCCCGCGCGTGTGCGATGGGGACATTTTGCGGGACGCGGAGGGCCGCGTCCCCTACACGGTTTTCCGCCCCGCCGTTCGTAGGGCGCGATGCCCACATCGCGCCGTGTTTGCCGGTTTTGCGTATTGGGGTTCATCCCACACCGGCGGGGGAACATTCCACACCGCACCATTTGTACACGAACAACGCGCCGGGGGAATCATCCCCCGGCGCGTTGCGGCGCGATCCCCGGAACCGTGTGCGTGTCCGGCGGCGCGCCGGGGGCGTCGCGCCCTACGGCGTGTGCGGTTGGGCGAACGCGGCGCGCGGGGTGGTGGTTGGGAATGGAACGCAGCGCGATGTGGGCATCGCGCCCTACGAACGCCGAAAACTGGTTTTAATGGCAGGGTCATGCGTTTATCGCGCCCCGCGCGAAAATTCCTCTTGCCAACCTATGTCTGTCCATTGTATAATAGGCTGTCTGCGTGTGTCCCGAAACCAAGGGTGCACGCGAAAACCAATACAGTAAGGGGAACACCGGATTATGAGCAGCAACATCCGAAATCTGTGCCTGCTGGGCCACGGCGGCGACGGCAAAACCTCTCTGGCGGAAAGCATCCTGTTCTTGACCAAGGCCATCGACCGTCTGGGAAGAGTCGCGGACGGCAACACGGTCTGCGACTTTGACCCCGAGGAAACCCGCCGGCAGATTTCGATCTCCGCCGCTCTGGTTCCGGTGGAAAAATTCAACGGCCATAAGCTGAATATCATCGACACCCCCGGCTATTTTGACTTTGCCGGAGAGGTCGCCCAGGCTCTGAGCGTCGCCGATACCGGCGTGATCGCCGTCACCGCCAAGAGCGGCCCCGGCGTCGGCGCGGAAAAGGCGTGGAAGCGCCTGATCCGCAGCAAAAAGAGCCGGTTTATCTACATCTCCAAGCTCGACGAGGAGAACGCGGACTTCGACCGCACGCTGGAGGCCCTGAAGGCGGCCTTCGGGACCAGCGTCCACGCATTCACCCTGCCGGTCGTCGAGGGCGGCAAGGCTGTCGGCGTCGTGGACGTGCCGGGCGGCAAAGCCTATACCTTCGAGGGCGGCAAGCCGGCGGAGATTCCGGTCCCCGCGTCTTTGAGCGGCGCGGCGGAGGAAGCGCTGGCCGGCCTGCGCGAGGCCGTGGCCGAGACCAGCGAGGAGCTGATGGAGAAATTCTTCGCCGACGAGCCGTTCACCCCCGAGGAAATGGCCGCCGGTATCCGTCAGGCCGTCGCGGACGGCTCGCTGACGCCCGTATACTGCGGCTCGGCGGTGACCGGCGTCGGCACGCTGACGCTGCTGGAGGGCCTGGTGGCCTACGCGCCCGCGCCGGAGGACATGGCCGGACCCGTGAAGTTCGACCCCGCCGCGGCCCCGCTGGCGTTTGTGTTCAAAACCACCAGCGACCAATACGGAAAATTCTCGTTTTTCAAGGTCATGCAGGGCAAAGCCGCCACCGACCTTCAGCTGACCAACCTCCGCACCGGCGGCACGGAAAAGCTGGGTCACATCTATACGGTGTGCGGCAAGAAAAACACGGAGGTCAAGGAGATCGCCTGCGGCGATATCGGCGCGGTCAGCAAGCTGTCCGACACCCGCACCGGAGACACCCTGAGCGCGGATAAGACCGCCGCCGCCCTGCCGGCCATCCATTTCCCGCCCCCCTGCTACGCGCTGGCGTTCTATCCCAAGGTCAAGGGCGGCGAGGAAAAGATTGCCTCCGGGCTGAACCGCATTTCGGAAGAGGATATGACGTTTGTCGTCAAGAACAACGCGGAAATCAAGCAAATGATCGTCACCGCGCAGGGCGATATCCATCTCGATGTGCTTTGCTCACGCCTGAAAAACAAGTTCGGCGTCGAGGTTGAAACCGAGACTCCCCGCGTGGCCTACCGCGAGAAGATCCGCCGGAAGGTCACCGGTATCGAGGGCAAGCACAAGAAACAGTCGGGCGGCAGCGGGCAGTTCGGCGTGGTCATCATGAACTTTGAGCCGAGCGATACCGAGGACCTGGTGTTCGAGGAAACCGTCGTGGGCGGCAGCGTCCCGAAGCAGTATTTCCCCGCCGTGGAAAAGGGGCTGCGCGAGCGCATCCAGCGCGGCGTATTGGCGGGCTATCCGGTCGTCTTCCTGAAGGCCACGCTGACTGACGGCAAGTACCATGATGTGGACTCGTCGGAAATCGCCTTCAAAATGGCGGCGGGACTGGCGTACAAGGCGGGCCTGCCGCAGGCCAGCCCCGTGCTGCTGGAGCCGGTCGGCGCGCTGAAGGTGTTTATCCCCGACGACTATATGGGCGACATCATCGGCGACCTGAACAAGCGGCGCGGCCGCGTGATGGGCATGAATCCCGCGGAGGACGGCGGGCAGACCGTCGAGGCCGAGGTGCCGATGGCCGAGATGCACTCCTACGCCATTGACCTGCGCTCCATGACGCAGGGCCGCGGCTCGTTTGAGTTTGAGTTCATCCGCTACGAGGACGCTCCGCCGAACGTGCAGGAAAAGATCATCGAGGAGCGCAAGGCCCAGTTGCAGGAGGAATAGAACCGGCTTCGCGGCGGAAGCACTCCCTGCCGGGGCGCGGCGCGCCTCAGCGGGGGGACGCCGTGTTCCGGGCGGCATAAAAAATACGGGATAGCGGTTTGCGCCCGACCCTGTCCGGGTATACTAACGGCAACAACACATAAAGGTGGTACATATTTATGGTACGGGCAATCGTCGGCGCGAACTGGGGAGACGAGGGCAAAGGGAAAATCACCGACCTGCTGGCCAGCGGCGCGGATGTGGTCGTGCGCTTTCAGGGCGGGGCCAACGCGGGCCATACAATCATCAACGAATACGGCAAGTTCGCCCTGCATCTGTTGCCCAGCGGCGCGTTCCGGCGGGGGACGACCAACCTCATCGGGCCGGGCGTCGCGCTGTACGTCCCCGCGCTGCTCAAAGAGGTCGGCGAGCTGAAAGCCCGCGGCGTCCCCGCGCCCAACCTGCTGGTCAGCGACCGGGCGCAGGTGCTGATGCCGTATCACATCGACTTTGACACCTTTGAGGAGGAACGCCTGGCCGGTCAGGCGTTCGGCTCCACGCGGAGCGGCATGGCGCCGTTCTATGCCGACCGCGCCGCCAAGTGCGGCTTCCAGGTCTGTGAGCTGTTCGGCCCGCAGGACGCCCTGCTGGCCAAGCTCGAGCGCGTCTGCGCCGTGAAGAACACGCTGCTGCGCCACCTCTACGACAAGCCGCTGATCGACCCCGAGGCCATGCTGGAGCTGATGCTGGCCTGGCGCGAGCAGCTCCGCCCGTATGTCGGCGACGCCGCCGCGCTCCTGCGCGGGACCATCGAACGGGGCGGCTCCATCCTGCTGGAGGGCCAGCTGGGCGCGCTGCGCGATCTGGACCACGGGATTTATCCGTTTACCACCTCCTCCTCGCCGCTGGCAGGCTACGCCGCCGTCGGCGCGGGGTTCCCGCCGCTGGCTTTGAGCGGCGTAATCGCGGTCACCAAGGCGTATTCCAGCTGTGTCGGCGCGGGGCCGTTTGTCTCGGAGATACGGGACAGGGACGAGGCCGCCGGACTGCGCGAGCGGGGCGGCGACGCCGGAGAGTACGGCGCGACTACGGGCCGCCCGCGCCGCATGGGATGGTTTGACTGTGTGGCCACCCCCTCTAATATGGGAGTAAA